>JAKSBP010000143.1 GCA_022361035.1 Clostridia bacterium | reverse complement strand
CCACAGAGAATCCTTTAGGCTCATGCTATAAATCTGTTTATAAGTAGATAATAGGAAGGTAAAACAGATTTATAAAAATCGCTCTAAAGGAAACCTCAGTGGCTGCTTTCGTTTATTAAGTTTGTTAGTCACATATCTATAAAAAGCACTTTTTTAAATTTTACAAAAAATAAGATAACCGATTATCATATAACTTCATGAAAATCGGTTATCATTCAGATTCTAATTCACTTAAAAATGTTGAAATTTCTAACTCTATTGAATCCTCATTCCTTTCCTTTTATGCAACTAACTGTTACAACATGTCCTTTTTTTAAAAGTTGCTAACCTAGTGTTGATTACATCAAAATTATTTTTAAAAGCTAAACTTAAAAGTTTTTGTAAAAACCTCATTTTTAGAAGCTATAAAACTTACAAACCTCAAATCTTTACTTTAAGCTGAAAATTTACTAACTTTCCTATACAAATTCTCAATACTACTATTAATATCAAATAGTGAATTAGAATCTGACTTAAGAAGAAATTTCTTCTTATATATATTATACCATAAATAAAATAAAATATTCAATTTTTTTCAGAAAATTCATATTTTTTTATCCTATTAATTTTTACTCCATTTATTATGCTTAAATATTTAAAAGTACTCCATACTTTTTTAACCAATTTCTTCTCTCTTTATAGTCTGGAAGTATATATTCAACCAACTCCCAAAAAGCCTTGGAATGGTTCATATGAATCAAATGGCACATTTCATGGACCACTATGTAATCAATAACATCTAATGGGGCCATGATGCATCGCCAATTGAACAGAATATGTCCCCTTGAGGTACAACTTCCCCATCTCCTCTTCTGCTCCTTTACTCTAACTTTAATTGGCTTTTTCCCGACAATCTCTTTATAGTAGTCAACTCTTTCCATAACCTTAACTAAGCACTTTTCTCTATACCATTTTTCCACAGCTTGTCTGAGCATGTTCACATCCCTAACCGGGGCTTTAATATATAGATTTCCCCGTAAAATCATTATACTGGTCACTTTAATATCTTTATCGACCTCAATTTGCAAAGGATATTCTTCTCCAAGATATAAAAAACCTTCTCCATCCACAAAGGTTTTTTCTATAGATTTATAATCTATTTCTTTAAGCTCCTCAAGTTTTCTAACTATCCACCTGCCCTTGCCCTTCACCACTTCAACTATTTTTTCTTCTGATAATCCTTGGGGGGCAGCAACCAATACTTTACCTGTTGGTTCTATTTGAATAGACATGGTTTTCCTATTTCTATATTGAACATTGAAATCAATTTTTTTGTTATCTACATCAATAAATAAATCCATAGTCAATATCCTTTCACAGTAGATACCTTTAAAGACTCTGCTAACTTAAGATTCTATAAATTACAATCTATCCTTTGCTAAGACTAGAGTCTAACTTAAAGACTTTATAACTTTCTATGGATTATATTAAAAATCCTCCTATTTGTCAACTTACAAGGGGGAGAGCCAATGTCTTTTCTTGTTAATTTTGTTAACAAGATGAGCACAGCATATGCTGTGCTCACCAAATCTATTGATTCTCTTCAATTTTCTCTTTTATAGCTTCTATCCTTTCCTCAAGCCATTCATTATTGTTACTAAAATTATTGAATATCTCGTCTAAAATCTCATTAACTTCCTCAGAGTCCTCTTCCTTAGCAGCCTCAACTAAAGATTTTCTAAGTTCTTTTCTTTCCTCTCTTTTAGCCTTGTATGTCTCCCTTTTCTCTTTCCATTCTTCTTTCCTATCTTTGATATCGCCCTTCATTTCATCAATGATAGCCTTAAACTCTTCCTTTGCCTCTTCCCTAGTCATGTCTCCAGCTTCAATCTTAGCCTTAAGCTCTTCTTTGATTAATCTCATCTCTTCTTTTCTATGGGATTTTCTTTCGCTAAAGGTTTCCTTTAATTCCTCACGTAATTCTTCTAACTCTTCCTTTAATTCCCCTCTTTCTTCAATAATGGTCTCCCATTTATCTAGGTCATCTTCTGCGTAGGTTCCAACAATAGCAAGTAATCTGCTTCGGTCTACATCCTTAAACTTTTCTTTATTTTCTCTGAAAATTTTCCTCTTTGTAAAGGCAGGTCTAACCTTTTCATCGGCAGCATCGCTTTCACTTGCAAAGACCGCCATTGGAACTAATAGGGATAGAGATAGGGTGGTAGCTAAAATTCCCTTAAGTAATTTTGAATTTCTTAACATATTTATCACACTCCTTGGTTTATTTTTTATTCTCTCTTCGTCTTTATTATAGATTCAGATTTTGGAATAATGTTGTGATAAATGTGTAAAAAGTGTGTAAAATTTTTTATTTAACTTTACTATATATGTGTGACTAAGAAACTTAATAAGCGAAAGCAGGCTCTTCAGAGACTCTTTTATAAATCTGTTTTACCTTTCTATATTACATAGAAGGGAAATTTAAGTTAAAATTTCTGCTCCTGTCTCCGTAACTACAATCGTATGCTCCCACTGGGCTGACAATCCTCCGTCTACAGTCTTTACAGTCCATCCATCATCCATGAGTCTAGCAAAAAACATGCCTTCATTTATCATTGGCTCAATAGTGAATACCATTCCGGGAACTAGAATCATATTATTTTCACTGGTATCGAAATGGTGAACATGGGGCTCTTGGTGGAATTCCATCCCAATTCCATGTCCTCCTAAATCCCTAACAACGGAAAATCCATTTTCATCTGCATGTCTTTCAATAGCTATACCTTGATTATTTAAACTTTCATATGGCTGTATACTATTTATCCCTGTTTCTAAACATTCTTTAGCAGTTGTAACCAATCTTTGAGCTTCATCGGATATTTCCCCTATAGTATACATTCTACTAGAATCAGAATAGTATCCATCAAGAATTGTAGTAATATCCACATTTATAATATCCCCTGATCCTAGTACAGTCTCATCGGGTATACCATGACAAATCACATCATTGACAGAAGTACATGAGCTTTTAGGAAATCCTTTATAGTTTAATGTAGCTGGTATCCCACCATTTTCAATGGTAAACCTATAAACTTTTTCATCTATTTCATTTGTGGTAATTCCTTCACAAATATATTCCCCTAACATATCCAAAATCCTACTGGTTAAATCTCCACTTTTTTTTATGCCTTCTATCTGTATATCGGTCTTTATCAAATTTTTCGATGGAATTCTATAGCCTTCCAATTTGTATTTTTTTAATAGATTATCCTTTTCCAAATGGCATTTTTTATACTTCTGCCCGCTTCCACACCAACACAAATCATTTCTAGAAAGCTTAAACATTTATCTTACTCCTTTATAAAATAATATATTGAGCTATTATCAATATATTCTATTGCTCTTCCTAAATTGACTAATCATTTATATATTTACTAATAGAGCTTTATAAATAGATGTTTATGGTATCAGATTAATCCGAAGTTTTTAGGAAAAAATAATTTGTGAAAAGGCACATATTTTTTATGAAGGTCTTATCTAAAAATCCGATTTATCCTGATTTTATTTAGATAATAAACTTATTTTTAGGAGGAGCTTAAAGTAAATATATGTAGCTTTTTCATTACCATATATTAACTTGTCCCTATATCTATGAACAAATATTTATACAAGTTGAGTCTTAACTCCATTAAGAACTAGGCTCTATAACTTCCTGTTTGGCCTAAGTTGGACCTTAATCAACTCCTCCTATTTTATTAAATGGAAAAAGTCTTACCAAAATCTTACCTCTTATGTTATTAGCTTCAATAGGACCAATATCTCTACTATCGTAGCTAACATCTCTATTATCTCCCATTACAAAAACCTTATCCTTTGGAATGACCATATTAATATTTCCACGTATATAATCTTCCTTTACATAGTCCTCCTCTAATTCCTGACCATTAAGATAGGTCTTGCCCTCCTTTACTACTATCTCGTCACCTTCTACAGCAATAACCCTTTTAATTAAATTTTTATCCTCTCCCTCTTCTGTCTTCAGACCAGTTCTAAAAACTATTATGTCTCCCCTCTTAGGTTTATGAAACCGATAGGAAAGCTTGTCTAGTATCAGATAATCATTGGGATGTAGCGTAGGATACATAGATTCCTGCTTAACTAAAGTAGGTCTTGCCACAAATGTGGTAATGAGGAGGGCAATTATTACAGATACTACTATTGTTTTTACCCATTCAAATATTTCCTTAGCCATTTTAAAATCGTCCTTTCTGCATAAATTAGTCAAAAAAGCTATTCTTAGTATAATATATTGTTCTTTTAATTTCCAGTTTTGACTTCCCTTAATAAATTATTAACTAAACCTATCCTTCATATTTCCATATTTTCTTAGTGGACTTTCTATCTCAACTCTATTTTATTTTGTATATATTTATACATAGTCAAATAGTTTATCATCTACATTAATATTTCTTTATAAATTATTAATTTCCTATTTAATTTTATATTTTTTTACAAAAATGATTAAATTTTCTTTAGGAAACCTACTCTTTTATATGAATTAAAGCTATAGAAGTTCTACCTCTATAAGTTGATTTTCAGCTCTTAGTTTAAATTATCTACTCTAAATCTTGACAATTTTAAAAACCCCACCCTAAGCTTTAGGAGGGAGGGATATAGATGTGTGCCTTACAAATTTAATAAACGAAAGCAGCCACTGAGGTTTCCTTTAGAGCGATTTTTATAAATCTGTTTTACCTTCTATAAACAGATTTATAGCACGAGCCTAAAGGATTCTCTGTGGCTGCTGTAGTAAGTTAACTTTCTCTATCACACATCTATATAATATCAACGTAATAACTATATTTATGTAAATCCACAGATTTTATATAGTAGGTAATAATTATGAAATTTTTTTAAGGGCCTCGAAAATTTCACTAAAATCATCCAATTCTATATAACCATGGAAATCCTCTTCATTTAAATCATACTCACTTAAAACAAAAAGATAATTATCAAAATAATAGTACTCAAGGTCAGAATAGGGTGTGGTATCTATATCCTCAAATAGTTTTGTAATTATTTTCTTATAATATATTTTAAAATCTATGTGATATTTCTTTTTACTGTACATCTTATCTTCTAGATTCCTGAGAAACAACTCTCGCTGATTTAAAATATATTCCTTTTTTATTTTCTCATTATAGTTTAACTGCTTGATTATAGGAGCTATACTGCCACTTATTGTATCAATAAGTATTATTTCCTCAGACTCAAGACTTTTTTTCATTTTTAACACTACTATATAACCTAAAATATTATGCTCTTTTTCCAGGCCTATATTGCTCATTTCAATGGGAGATATGACTAAGCAATTACTTTCACCAACATTTTTACATAGATTTTTTTCAAAATATTTTTCCATATTCATAGAAGAGAATTCATAAATTATTCCATTGTTATCTATTGACTCCCAAATATGGGTTTTATCTATGGTTTTAATCTCCGTATCGAATCCAACAGTTTCTGCTATTTCATACCCTTCATTTTCCTTAAGAATCACAAATCCCTTTTCAATACCAAATCCAATATTTAATGTCTTCATAACCCTATTGCATAGTGTTTCAATGCTTGGACTTGAATTTATACTTTTTATAATGCCACTCAGCTTATTAAGGATATTAAACTTCTTTTCAATAGAATGTTTTTGCTCATTTACTAACTTAAATAGATTTGCATTATTAATTGATATGTACATAATGGAGGCTAAACTTTCTACCAGTTCAAACATCAACTTGTTGTATTCCCTATCATTAACTGGCTTACTAATAGTCAGGAAACCGACTATATCCTCCTTAACTATTAAAATAATATATTCTGTCTCTAGCTTCTCAAAATCTTTCCAGTTTTTAAATATACTTTTAATTTTTTCTTTATCCCTATCATAGCTTAAAATTATATTATTACTATCATACTTCTTTTCAATTAATTCAAATTCTATATAGGATTTTGTAAAACTAAGAATATCTCTATAACTCTTTATAGCAATATTTCCTTTCATTTCATCATACAGGGCGAATGTAGTTATTTTACTACAGGTTACCTCACCTATAATATCGGTACATAATGAATATACAGATTCAATATCTAATTCAGCTAACAATGTCTTGGTAGTTTGATTTACAAAAAAAAGATTAAATACCTGTAAATCCAACTCCTTATTCTTTTGCTTTAATTCGTCAGCATATAGTGTATTTTCTAAGGATTTATTTATTAATCTCATTAAGGTTAATGCAATATTGTAATCACTTCTATCTAATTCTCCTATCACCTTGCCATCTGAAATTATAAAACCTAGTATTTTATCTTTAACTATTAGAGGAATAATAAGTTTAGGTCTAAAGAGCTTTACATCTTTGTCATCTAAAAAGCTAGAAAATTTCTCTTTAATTATGTTTCCATGGAACTGTGCTATACTCTTTAGTCTGTTTGAAACCCTTATTTTATAGCTTTCTAATCCATAATTTTTTGATCTATATAAAATAAACTCTTTATCTTCTCTCAAAAATATGGCCGTTGAATTTAGGGTCAATATTTCATTTATAAAGTCAAATGCATGTTTGGCAATTTGGCCTATATCAAATCCCTGTGAAAAAAAATCTATTGCATACAATAATGCCTCATGTCTATACAGCTTATTCGTATTATCATTGTTTTGCATTTGTTTCCCTCCAAAAATTCAATCATATATTTTATTCCTCATCAAAAAATAAATCTTTACCATTTATATAAAATGTACCCTTAACCAAGGTATCTATTTTTTTTACGATACGTTTAAGCTTTAAATAAGTTTTTGGATATGCACCCTCAGATATTGAAACTTGGCCCTCACCCCTAGATCTAAGTATTTCTTGAAGGACCAATCTTCTTTCATCAAGCTGAGCTATTTCTTCAATCAACTCATCATATTTTTCAACCTGCTTACTATAATCGGTAAATAAATTTTTATCTTCATTAAAGGAGAAATTTAAATCATATATCTCTAAATCAGCCTTTAAATCCTCAGCATCAATTATTAAGCTTTTATATTTTTTTAAGATTTCCTCAAACTCCTTTTTAACTGATACTCGATCGAAACCATCTATACTCACATTTGTTTTTCTTTCAAATTTATTACCAATAGCACCTGTTATAATTTTACTCTCAGCACGTATATCTCCACCTATTAACCTTCCTATTCTCTTGTCCACAATTATCTTCTCAGCTTTGAGATCACTATCTATTGAATAATATCCAATATCTATCTTGCCACCAGCCGTAATTTTTGTCTCATTACAATACTTTATATACACGTTCTTTTTAGCTTCAATTTCAGTAGTAAACTTTCCATTTACTCCACCTTTTATAAAAATACTACCCTGGGTAGAGGAAATTTTCCCCGTTGCCCCTATACCCATGTTACTAAGTATGGAGATATCATGCTTAGCAGTTACGGAAAATCCATCCTTTACCGTTCCATGAATAGTAACAAATCCATCAAAATCAATATTTCCAATTGAATAATCTACATCACCGCCTATAATTAGGTGATTCTCTACTCCTATTTTTCCATTCTTAAAAACAACAGCACCATCTACTAAGGCCTTTAAAACATATTTCCCATCTTCCTCATGGGCACTAACAGTCTTTGTATCATACCTTAAAAGCTTGTCCCTACCCCTTTTAGCAACTAACTTCTTACCTGTAACTGTGATTCCATCTTTTCCATCTGTTGGCGGTATCTTTTCGCCTAACCAGTCACCCTTATAGACAACATCAATTAGGTTCAAATCATAATAATTAGTTGATCCATCCTTTCTAAGCTGAGGCTTTCTTTCTGAAAGCTCAAAATATTTTAACTTAGCATCTTCACCATTAATAGGAAAAAGTCCCTTAGCAACTATAAATTCTTCAAATGGTGGAATTTCTCCATTAATAACCTCTGATATTACCCCTTCTTTAATCCCCTCTTTATTTAATGTCATAAGAATATCTGTAACCACTTCCTTTTGATTTTCACATATATGTTCTAAGGAATAATTTACTCTAACCTTACAGGTCATTTCGTCCTTAGCCAGAATTACTTCTATTTCTGGCCTCAATTTTCCTATCTTTATTTCACCTTTACTTTCACCTTCTAGAGCCCTTTTTAGAGTCAAAAACCCAGTTAAAACCACACGGGGATTTAATTCTAATATTTCATTGAAATCTCTGATGTCAAATCCAAATCTTTCCACATTAATAAATACATCAGAATTTTTTTCAATTATTGCAAAAAAATCATTTTTATACAAAATCATACCTATCACCTAACTTCTTAAGTTATATTCAAACTTATTATATACTTTTGTTAAAAATCAAAATATTAAATTTTGTAAATACAATCACAATATTTAAAAAACTCATTATTTTCTATATACTTATCCGACTTTATACTGAAATCAAACATAATCCTGCCTATTATTAAATTTACAATTTTAAAAACTATTTAAACGTAAGAATAGTTATTTCATTATATTATAGATTTGCATTTTGATTTTTTAACGGAAAATTTTTCGACATATTTTTTAAAAAATTAAAAGAATTTATTTTAGAGCCTATATTAACAGAATAAATAAGTTTTCCTCAAAATAAAATAGTACTATTGACCTATATTTTAGTAATATATTACTATGGAAATTATTATGCTAATTTACTCTTAATTGCCCTTAATTTGGATAACTCTTTAAAAATTCAAAATTTTACCAAAACACATTCTGCAATACAACTCATCATTTTTCATTAAATTTTTTATCTAGCTCATCTATCCTTTCCTCTAACCTGTTCATTCGTCTAATAAGCTCCTCTATCCTCTTTGGTAATCTAAATAATAAATAAAAAATTCCATATATAAATCCTATTAAGAGTACTGTATTTATTATTTGAAATACAAAATTCCAGTCAAATTCTATTATACCAAGCTTTAATTCTTCCATAGCATATCCCTCATTTCATAAAAATTTATTCTAGGCTCCATAATAAGTTCAAAGCTTTATGACAGATGGAACCCCCAATATATCACACAGCTTCAGTCACTTTATCCTCTTTCACTTTACCGGCAACATATAGATTCACCAAGGAAAGAAATGCCGCTAGAAAGAATATATATTGTGGCCCCCATAGGCTCCAAACAATTCCACCTAAATAGGCACAAACAATTGAAACTATATGGTCTAAGCTAAGTCCCAAGGATAATGTAGGTGTAATATCAGAGGTTTCTACAGCTATAGAGCGTAGATAGATAGTCCTTATCATACCCATTTGAGTAGACATTCTATCGACTATAAATAAAATATATGCTAAAACCACAGGAATACCTATATTAGCTAATGCTCCCGAGGCAAATCCGGCACTTAATAGGCCATATATAAAGTATACAAATATAAAGGATAGGGCATCTACATAAAGCAGCCTCTTAATTCCAAATTTATCAATCCACATACCAATAGCTGGAATAAAAAATACACCTATAAATGAACCAATTATACCTAAAATTGCTAAGGTGTCGGCCCTCTTATTTAATATATCAATCAGAACCCAAGGTCCATATACCAACATTATCTGCTTTTGTACCCCCCACATAACCACTAAAATATAATAATACTTGTATTCTTTCCTAAAAACAAAATTTATCTTCTTATTACTCTTTATCGGCTCCTCAATTAATCTTTTTATAATAAAAAGTAAAATAAAGACTATTATAAATGTAGTAGCTGATATAACAAATATCCACTTAATCTTACTTGTAAAGCTAAAAAACCCAGTTCTAAATCCAATAAAAACCAATATACCCGACAGCATAGTGAAGGTCGTTGCCACTCCCTTATATTGTCCCATCTTCTTACCAACATTTTCTTTACCAATCAATGCCATACCTATGCTGTCTTGCAGGGGCATAAACATGTGCATTCCCAACGAATTGATAAAAATAAAAATGAGCATAATTGCGAAAGGAGGGGTAATAAAACCTAGTACTCCTATACCTACTATGCTTAATAATTGTGCCATAATGGCAATGCGAATATCTGAAAATAATGCTAATCCTGCAATAATAAATATAACAAGTACACCGGGTAATTCCCTTGGAAATTCAATGACTCCACGTTGATAGGCTGTAACTTGATAGGCATCTTTGAAATAATTAGACATTACATTATTACTTAATCCTAAACCAAGGGCAGTTAAAGCAATGATAGAAAAATAAATTAATTGAACTTTACTTACTTTTTTAAGCTCCTTAAGCATGGCGTCATATCCCCTCTTTTTATGTCTATGATGATAGATATACATTTTACAGAAATGCAATTCTTTTTCGCTTACTCTTTAAAGTACTACTTTCTTTAATCCTTGTCAATAGCCACATAAAAGGAGGAAACAAAAATAAAAAAACTGATTTAAAATCTGTAATCAATTTTTTTATTATATTGCTAGATTAGCCCCAGTATTTAATTTTATTCTACTGAACATATATAACATATCTATTTAAGTTTCCCTATATTTCTAGCCATTAATACAAACAGGTAGCTTCCTTCATATATTTAGCAGCATCAAAGCCCTCATATACTACTGCTGTAGTCATTCCTCCAAGGGGAAGGGTTTTGTTATTACTTACATGATGTGGAATATGGCAATGGAGGGGCCAAAGACCTGGATTATTTGCCTTAAACACTATATCCCATGTGGTTCCCGAGGATACTAATATAGTGTTTTTAAGAATTCTATTCCCCTTAGCAATGGTATTTCCATCGGATGCTACTACTGAAAATTGATGTCCATGGAAATGAATAGGATGATTTCTAAGGCCTATATTTCCAAATCTTATCTTCACATTATCTCCCTCTCTTATTTGCAAAGGAGTGGTGTAGGGAAAGCACCTTCCATTCATCATAAAGAAGTTCTCATCCATTGTAAAGGGATTGGTATTATAAACCCCTTTTTCTAAAGGAAAGGGCTTGATATCAAGGGTATATCCGCTTAGCATAATAAAGAAATCTTTTTGTATATCATCCTTATTGGAATCTAAAATGATAAATGCTCCTTCCAGTCCCATAAGGTCTTGGAATATGGTATAGAAGTGGGAATGATACATATGTGTCCCCGGGGGATTAGTTATTTTAAATCTATAATCAAAATAGCATCCCGGGTCAATCCTAGGTGATGGTTCTATGGCTGGGACTCCATCCATATTATTGGGTACATCTAATCCATGCCAATGGACACTTGTTGGTTGAGGTAGTCTGTTATAGACTCTAATATTAACTTCCTCATCTGGATAAGCAAATATAGTGGGTCCAGGTGTACAGCCATTATATCCCCAAACATTCATAAATATTCCCGGTAAAATCTCTTTTTTTACTGGCTCTGCTACGAGTTCATAATATCTTACATTATTTTTTATAACCCAGGGTAAAGTTGGAACATCCGGTGTAATTACCATGCTGACCTCCAATATGTACTGACATAGTAAAATATATGACTATCATAGTCCCTTTATTCTGATTCCATATTTAATAAAAATCCGCGGCAAGGTTCTAGGGACAAACAAAAATTTTCTTTGATTTCTTTTCTATATTATTTTAAAAGAATATTTTTGCATATAAATCACAAAAATAATATAGGAGTTTAAGTAAAGACTTTAATTCATAAATCCTATATTTTATCTCCAAAAAAATATGTTAATGGGGTGATTATATTGAAGGCCTTTATTCCCCAAAAAGTACTTTATCAAAATGAAATCCTACAGTATAAATTAGGTCAAGAACTGTATCATAGATATAAAAATATGGATATTGAAATGGTTCCAATAAAGGACCATCACAATGTAGAGTTTATTAAGAAGGCCCCCGATGAAAAATTTGTTGAGTTTAAAAAATACCTAGTTCTTGGTGTTAGAAAAAGTCTAAGACCTACCCCTAATGAACGTTCAGCGGATTTCATCGTTCCCTTCACATCCTCTGGTTGTTCTGCTATGTGTACATATTGTTACCTGGTTTGTAATTTTTTTAAGGGTTCATACCTACGAATATTCGTTAATAGGGAAGAAATGATTAAGGCAATACAAAGAAAAATTAAGCAAGTTGGAGAGGAAAAGACCTATGAGATAGGTTCAACAAGTGATATGGTTTTAGAAAATACCATAACGGGTAATTTAAAATGGGCAATAGAAGAATTCGGAAAGCTAGAAAAGGCTAAATGTACCTTTGCAACAAAGTTTTCCATGGTTGATGAGCTGCTAGATGCTAAACATAATGGAAATACTCAAATGAGAATAAGTGTTAACCCCGATTATATAATAAGAAAGATAGAAATTGGGACCTCAAAGCTTCATGACCGAATAAATGCTGCTAATTCCATGTATAAAGCAGGATATAAAATTGGAATCAATATCGCACCTATCATACTCCTAGATAACTGGCAGGATATGTATAGAGAACTTTTTGAACTCCTATCCAATAATCTTGAAAAGGAACTGAAAAAGCAGCTCTTTTTTGAACTTATTTTTATGACCTATGGCTTTGCAAACGACACAATTAATAAAGTAGCTTTAAAGGGGACAATAGATGTATTTGATAAGGACAAGATGAGGCCAAAGGGCCGAGGAAAATACTGTTATGATTATGGGATTAGAGAGGATGCAGCAGATTTTTTTAGACAAATGATTCACTATTACTTTCCATCCTCTAAAATTAGCTATATCGTATAATTTAAAGGCTATAGGGAATTATCTTGAAATATGCTAACCCCAAAATTCTAACTAAAAGAACCCTACTCCATCTAAAATAGACTTTAAAAAGTTAATAAAAAAACAGGGGATAGGTTTTCTTTAATTACTTTATTAATTAACCTGTTGTACTAGTAAACTATATATGTAAGTTTTACAATACTCAGGGGGATTTTGATGTTTCCTTTGAGTGATTTTTATAAACCTGTTTTACCTTTCAAAATCATACAGAAAAACAGGTTTATATCATGAACGAAAAGGAAATATCAAAACTCCCGGCAGCTATAGAAACTAGTACAATAAGTTAATTAGTAAATTCCTATCCCCCATTTAAAAGGATTTAAAACTCAACCTATTTAAAGTATTTTAAAGCATTTTTTTCATCATACCATCCATAATATACCTTTCCACCTTCAGTATATATGCCAACAATATATTTTCTGTCCTTTGCCCACCTTTCATTATAGCTCCTTAGAATGGTTTCAATTTCTTCCTTATCCTTAATTTCTACTTTCTTACCCTTACCCTTTTTAAAATCATTTTCTAATTCATCTTCATCATAGGTGTATCTATATTCTCTGTTACTCTCACTTTCCTGTATTACTATATATTTTACTTCCTCGGGCATTATCCTAATATCTTGTAAGTACCCCTTATCTTTAAACCATTCCTCTAGCTCTAAGTATGATTTATTAAAATTAACACGTATATCTTTTTTTGAATTACCTATTGAATAGATATTAAACCTACTACTATATTTATGTTCGTCATCTCCTATGTCAAATACAATCCTGGACCAAGCCTTACTATCTATCATACTCTCGTAGGATTCTGCAAATACCTCTCTCTTCAATATTTCTGTAAGCTCCTCTATTTCTTTTTTATCTAAAAGAATCTTTCTTTTATCATAATTATCATTTATTATTCTAACTTCCTTTACTTCATCTAAATTCAATTCTAATAATTCTCTATTCTTTATTCTTTTAGACTCTTCAGCTTGATATAACTCTTTTAAATAGTGGGTATCCACCAGCAATGATGTAGGCAATTTATAGGTCCTAAACATCCTTCTACCATTTGTATAGAGGTAACCTATATCTATATAGGTAGTTTCTAGGAAATGACTATCCTTTATTTCTTCGATTATGTACTTTTTATTATCAATTATGAACTGGTGTATACTCAAAACCGATTCTATATTCTCCCTCTCAAGAATTGTGGCATCACGAAGATGTGAACATTCAAAATAGGCTTCTTCCACCTCATTGGAACTTGGAATCCTTTTTTCATATCCAAATAGGTCAATTTGTGTTCCTGTTATAATAAGAGCTATTACAGCTATATATAGAATATAGCCCTTAAATTTTCCAAACACCCTAATCGATTTTTCCATAATTATCTCAGCAATAAAATATCCTAAAAAGGAGCCTATAAATCCTCCTATCCAAAACCAGGCTGCACTTTCTTTTAAGGCTTGAAAGTAACTACCAGCTAAAAGCATTGTACAAAATGTTACTCCATATTTAAATACAGGCTTTAAAATATCAAAGGCTATGGCATCTTGACTCCTCTCTAAATCCCTTTTCATATATAACCATAAACAAAGAGAGTATAGGAGTATGGCAAGGAAAATATACCATATAATATAGTTTATATTCCAATTTTCCATACTATTAAATAAAGATATGGGAATAATGTTTTCAGCAAATTTTTCCCACTCATAAATTGACCCAAACCCAAATACAAGCTCTCCTAGACCACTATAAACTAAAGCTATAATAAAAAGTGGTACAAAGGGTAATATAAGGGCCAAGGCTCCTTGAATAATTGTTACCCCGCTAATTATACCTGCAAAAGTAGATATTAAAAAGAATATTATACTGACAATTTCCATTTTTAAAAACCAATATATTATTCTCCTTATAGAATATAGCTCCGCAATTTTCTCTATATCTAAATTATGAGCTTCAACTAAAGGGTTAGAACTTATATTTGTTATTATGCTCGGAGTTATTAACGCCAAAATAATTGTATTGATAATTATAGGAATACTTATCAAAATAATCCCCGATATAACGTGACTATTTAAAAGCTCACTTCTCCTAAATGGATAACCATGGATTACTGCCACGGAATTTTTATTATGAAGATACCTAAATATCAATACTCCAAAAAGTATTCCACCCATAATTGCTATAGCTGCATGGGTATTGTCTTCATTAATAATCTGAATTGCTCTTTCTAAATCATGATAACTACTCATATCACTTTTACTATATAAATATAAAGGACCCTTTACAAATATTGCTATGAAGTATAATATACTTACTCCAAAAAAACGCTTTAAATTTTCTATTATAATTGTCTTGTTATAAAACTGATTCAATTTCATATCCCGTCCCCCCAAGCTCATATATAAATATTTCCTCAAGTGTAAGGGGAAGAACATCTAGAAGGATAGGCATAGGGCTGCTTTTATGAAATGTGCTTATAACCCTATTTTTATCTCCCCTTACAATGAATTTGTAAACACTTCCTATTTTCTCTTCGTATAGTACATCAATTTCATTCCTTATTTCATCGGGAAATTTATCCTTAAAGGCTATCTGTATCTTATTAACATCTGATCTTAAATGGTCTAAATCCTTCTCTATAATCATTTTTCCTCTATGTAAAATGCCAACATGGTCACATACATTTTCAAGCTCCTTTAAATTATGGGACGAAATTAATATACTTACTTCCCTTGCCGCTACATCATCCATTATCAAATTCCATATCTTCTTTCTCATATAGGGGTCAATCCCATCTATAGGCTCATCAAGGACCATTATTTTAGGAAGGCTAGCTAAAGCAAGACAAAATGCAACCTGTTTTTGCATTCCCTTTGAAAGTCTTCCTATTCTCCTTTTTTCATCTATTTTAAATTTTTCTTGGATTTCTCTATATCTCTCGTCTCTCCAGCTTGGATATATTTTTTTATAAAATTTCGCCATTTGTTCCATTGTGTACTGTGGAAAATAATACAATTCATCGGAAATATAAGCTATTTTTTGTTTGCAGCTATTATTCTCATATACTGCCTCCCCATCTACCTTCAATTCTCCACTGTCCTGCTTATATATTCCCATAATGTGCTTTATCAGTGTAGTTTTTCCTGACCCATTTTCACCTACAAGTCCATAGATGGAGCCTTTTTTCACATGCATATTTACACCATCGAGGGCTTTAATATCCTTAAAGCTCTTATTTAGGTTCTCTATCCTGATCATCTTGATTTCCTCCCTTTACTTTCTGATACACTGTTTCTATAAGGGTAATTAACTCACTCTTTTCAACACCTATATAAATAAGCTCCGACACTTTTTTTTCAACTTGTCTTTTTAAATCTTCTATTTCTAAGTCATCCACCTTTTTTATCCCAGATGATACAAAATTTCCTATGCCCTTAACAGAATAGATATAACCTTGCCTCTCAAGCTCCCTATAGGCTTTTTGTATTGTATTGGGGTTTATGGTCAGCTGTTTAGCCATCTCTCTTACCGATGGAATCTTCTCATCACTCTTTAGAATATCCTTTATAATCAACTGCTTAAACTTATCAATAATCTGTTCGTATATAGCCCTCCTATCCTTCAAATCAATTTCAAACATAGTCCACCTCCTAAATAGCATCAAGTGTACTAATTATATTAGTACACTTGATACAAGAAAATTTTATCATTACACTTATATTTTGTCAAGAGAATATAAGCATGATTTTCTACTTAGAATCTTTTTCATTGGCATTTCAATATAATAATAGAACTATAAAATAAATGTAAAAAAATTAACAGAAATCGTTTACAAATATTTAAAAATAATATATATTAAGGTTATACTGGAAATTTTAAACTTTAGTTTTGTTACAAAGGGGAAATTTAAGTTGAAAAATAATTTAATAATAAAAAGAAAACTATTGATTTTTATTATGATTTTAGGACTAGCCTTTAGTTCAAGTATCAATATAGCATTAGCAAATACAACAAAGTACACCATGCAAGATTTAAGTGAAATGGATTATAGCACCCTTGTTACAACTGTAGCTGAATTAGATAGCTGGAGTAACATTACCGACCTATTTCAATACAACGAAGGTGCTCGAAGATTTTACTCAGACGTAAATAGGCTCAAAGCTCTTATCAATGAGCTTGAAAGACGTGGGGCCATGTATACATCTACAGATGACAAAGGAGTATTGAATCTAATAGAAGTAATTAGAGCTGGCTTTTATTTAGCCTCTAAATATAATGGATTAAGCAGTATAAATAATAGACAAACCCATGATTTATGCATCCCTGCACTATTATCTATACAGAAAAATACTAATTTTAGATTAGGAACCCAAATACAAAATAGAATTATATCTTCATCGGCTAAAATAATTGGTAATGGTTCTGGTAATGCGGAAACTATTAACAGATTTGTCCCTATTTTAAAACAATATAATGACAACTTTAATACATATATCAATCGAAATCATAATGATAATAAATTTAAATCTAATGCAGTATAACAAATTATTTATGGCATTAATCTAGACACAGGTGAAATGACGGACCAATAGGGGACAATAATGTACCGGAAGGCAGTGAAAATACACTGATATTAAAAGAGATAGTAGATATGCAAAGCGTATCCCAATATTATAATCAACCTACTATGCCTAAAAAACTTAATCAATCGGATATAGTCCTCACCTATGCAAACAATAAAGTAACCATAGAGTTGAAAAAATCAGCAGAACTATCATATGGATATATCCATTACTCCATAGATGGTAGTACCCTATTAAACTATAGGATGAACGAAACTAATAATACTATTAAGCAAGAAATCGAAATTGACAATATAGATTCAGTAGTACATGTATGGTTTACTTGTCAAAATGAGGACTTGCAGCAATATGATACTATATGGTATGAAATTAGCAAAGGCAATAATTAAAAGGAAACTCCTTTAATTTCATTCTTTAAGGATTGTTCCTGATTTTCCATAAACCTTTTAAATACTTTACCTTTTAAAACTTGGGAATCTGTTAAGGTCTGATTTATCAATTTATTTCAGCCTTGACAGATTTTCAAGCTTTAACGGGTTAAAAAGAAGATAGGAAAGTTCCTTACTATCAAAATTTTTTATTATAGATGAGTGACTTACAAATTTAATAAACGAAAGCAGACACTGAGGTTTCCTTTAGAGCGATTTTTATAACACATAGGAAATTATAGACCTTTTAAATATATAGATATATATAATTTCCGTATATGTGTTTCAAAAGAGTCTTCCTTTTAACTCTTCATCAGAGACTCTTTTATAAATCTGTTTTACCTTCTATTATCTATCTATAAACAGATTTATAGCATGAGCCTAAAGGATTCTCTGTGGCTGCTG
>JAKSBP010000159.1 GCA_022361035.1 Clostridia bacterium | reverse complement strand
TAGATAGATAGTAGAAGGTAAAACAGATTTATAAAAGAGTCTCTGATGAAGATTTATAAAGAAGACTCTTTTGAAACACATATACGAAAATTATAAATACATCTATATATTCAAAAGGTCTATAATTTCCTATGTGTTATAAAAATCGCTCAAAAGGAAACCTCAGAGCCTGCTTTCGTTTATTAAGTTTGTTAGTCACACATCTATATAGTAATACTTTCAAGCCCTTGACTTAAATTGGGTGGGAAGTATATATAAAAAAATTACCGAGGAAATAATTAAAAACTCGGAATATGAAGCTTAAAATTAGAGAAGGGGTGTTTAACTTGAACAGGGGGGTATTTATAACGGGAACCGATACCGATGTGGGGAAGACAATAGTTACTGCTGGATTAGTTCATGTTCTTAGATTAAATGGAATAGATTCATGCAGCTTTAAAGCAGTACTGAGTGGTGGTATCGAAGAGAATGGAAGTTTGATACCAGGAGATACTAAATTGGTTAAGGAAGTGTGTAATATTGATGAAGAATATGGACTTATGAATCCATATTGTTTAAAAACTCCAGTGTCTCCCCATCTAGCTGCTAGATTAGAAGGAGTTGAGATACATAGAGAAAGAATATTAGATTCCTACAAAAGACTGGCGGAAAAATATGAGTTTATTGTGGCAGAAGGAGCTGGAGGAATAGTAGTACCTATTATAGGGAGAAATTATTTTGTATACGATTTAATCAAGGACTTAGAGCTGCCGGTCATAATTGTAGGAAGAGCTGGGGTCGGGACCATAAACCATACGGTACTAACCGTTAAATTTGCCGAAGGTTTAGGACTTGATGTTAAAGGGATTATTATAAACAGGGCTACAGATGAAATACATGTAAAGGATAATATAGAGACAATAAAGGATATAAGCAAGAAGGAGATATTAGCTGTTATAGATGATTTAAAGGATTTCCAGAGTGAAGACTTTAAGGCTTTAAAGGTTGAGTTTCAAAAGAAAATAGATTTAGATAAGATAATTAGATAGGGGGAATATGTGGTGAAATCATTACAAGAGAAGGATTTAAAATACATTTGGCATCCATGCTCCCAAATGAAGGACTATGAAGATTTTCCACCTATAGTCATTGAAAGGGGAGAGGGAGTATTCCTATACGATGTGGAGGGCAAGAGGTATCTCGATGCCGTATCCTCATGGTGGGTAAATCTCTTTGGTCATAGCAATAAAAGGATAAATAAGGCTATAGAGAATCAGATAGATAAGCTGGAGCATGTTATATTTGTAAACTTTTCCCATAGACCAGCAATTGAACTGTCAGAAAGAATAGTAAATATTACTCCCCAGGGACTCAATAAGGTTTTCTTTTCAGACAATGGTTCATCGGCTATTGAAGTGGCTATAAAACTTAGTTTTCAATATTTTCAACAGATTGGCAAGCCTAAGAAAACTAAATTCATAGCTATTACCGATTCTTATCATGGGGACACCCTGGGAGCTCTTTCCCTAGGGGGTATAGACCTATATAGCAAAATTTACAAGCCCTTACTTTTAAATACCCATAGGGTTCAGGGGCCCGACTGTTTTAGATGTAAATATGGTTTGGAGAGAGAAACCTGTAATGCTGAGTGCTTTGAGCATATGGAAAGGGCTATAGAAGAAAACCATGGAGAAATAGCTGGAGCTATTATTGAGCCTATGGTTCAAGGTGCAGGGGGTATGAAGATATACTCTGCCATTTACTTAAAGAAACTAAGGGAGATATGTCATAAATACGATATTCATTTCATAGCCGATGAGGTAGCTGTAGGCTTTGGTAGAACCGGTAAGATGTATGCCTGTGAACATGCCGGCATTTCCCCTGATATAATGTGTCTGTCAAAGGGATTAACTGCTGGATATCTTCCCCTATCCCTTACCCTTATGACCGATAAAATATATGATGCCTTTTATGATGAATATCAAACATTAAAAGGATTTTTACACAGTCATAGCTATACAGGTAATCCAATAGGCTCAGCTGTGGCATGTGAAACTTTAAATATATTTGAAGATGAAAATATCATAGAAAATAATAGGCGAAAATCCCAGATTATAAAGGAAAAGGTAACAGAATACTTAATGGATATCCCCTATTTTGGAGAATTTAGACAGCTTGGAATGATAGGAGCAGTGGAGCTCGTTAAGGATAAGAAAACAAAGGAAGGTTTTGACTGGAAGGAAAGGGTAGGTTATAAGATTTATAAAAAGGCATTAAAGCATGGAGTACTACTTCGTCCCCTTGGTAATGTAGTATACTTTATGCCTCCCTATATCATAAATGAGGAAGAAATAGATATAATGATAGATGCAGCTAGAAAATCAATAAAAGAATATTTTTGTCTATAGAAACCTAAAAAAATTGAAGCTATTGGAGATTGAAATATGGATTTTAAAGGGATAAGGGTGTTCTCCTGAAATCCTTAACCACAATGGGGTAAAGGCTCTTTGTTTTAGTAGCCCTATGACATAAATAGAATAAGACCCATGGAATTCCAAAGAAAAAGGACTTCCCATGGGTTTTATTTTTATAATCCATTATTCAGATTCTTTCCTTAGTTTTTTAACCTCTCTACTCAAGAGAATTGAGGTAACAATAGTTGAAAGTAAGTCTGCAATTGGAAAGGTTAGCCATATCCCTAAGAGCCCTAGACCATATAAAGGAGGCAAAATCAGTACTATAGGTATAAAGAATAAAACCTGTCTAGATAGGGATAAAATTAGGGATGGCAGAGCCTTGCCTAGGGATTGGAATAGGGTGGCTCCAACTACTTGAATCCCAATAACGGGAACCATGGAAACGACAATTCGTATAACCTTAGCTCCTTCCTTGATTAGGATAGGGTCCTTATTAAATATCCATACAAGCTGATTAGCAAACAGTTGAGCCACAGCGAAACCAAAGATAGCCAAAACAGTAGTGGTAATCATAGATAACTTTACAACTTTCATGACCCTATCTATTTTTTTAGCTCCATAATTAAATCCTGCTATAGGCTGCATGCCTTGAACGATTCCAAACAGTGGCATGAATAGGAACATAATTAATCTATTAACTATACCGTAGATAGTTATTGCCATATCACCACCGTATATCCTTAAGGAGTTATTTAAAACAACTGCTACAACACTGCCGGCAATTTGCCTTGCAAAAGAAGCGGAACCTACAGCAAATATTTCCCATATGATTTTTAATTTAGGCTTAAAGTGGTGGAGTTTAACATTTAGAGAACTCTGTCCTCCATATAGGTAACTTAATATAAATATGAAGGATACAAATTGTGAAATAACAGTTGCCAAAGCTGCTCCTCCTATACCAAGTTTAAAAATAAAAATAAATATTGGGTCGAGGATGATATTGAGAACAGCTCCAATAATCATAGTAGCCATGGCTACCCAGGCATTTCCCTCGGCACGAATGAGATTGTTTGAGGTCACAGTAAAGGAAAAAAATACGCTGCCCCAGAATATTACCCTTATATACTCACGGGCATATGGTAAAAGGGTATCGGTGGCACCAAAGAGCCTGAGCAGTGGATCGACGAATATAAGGCCAAAGACCATAAAGATTGAGCTCAGGACTATAATTGCCAGGAAGGCATTACCTGTAACTAAATCTGCCTTTTCCTTATCTCCGGACCCTAAATACCTTGATACTGACGAAGCTGCACCTACACCTATCGTCAGGGCAAAGGCCATTATAATCATCTGTATAGGGAAGGCGATTGCAAGACCACCTATGGCTAAGGGTCCTACACCTCTACCTATAAAAATCGTATCGATGAGGTTATATAGTGAATTTACAATCATGCCAATGGTGGCTGGAAGTGACATCTTAAATAAAACCTTACCTATCTTCTCATTACCAAGCATTTTATTTCTTTTATTCATGGAATACCTCTCCTAATTGAAATCCTATTAATATTCTATTTATTATTCTCTTTTTTAAATTGGTATATGTTTTTAAATAATGTTTTTAAGTAAGAAGGGTTAAATTTAAAATATACTTTCCTTTTTTGATAAAGAACAATTCTTACTTAATTTAAAGACTATCAATGGCTTTAATTATAATTGCATAAAGGTTTTTAGAAAAAAACAGATATAAGACAAAACTAGACAATTGTTGAGGAAGGATTTAATGGAAAAATATAGAATGATACTATTGGTGAAATATTACATAGTTTAGTAAAACTGGATATTGCAGATATAGGCCATTAAAAGTAAATAAAGGATTCTCAGTGACTGATTGAGTACGTTGATATTCTCAATCACTCATCTATATTAAAGTGATATATTTTGGCCAATTATATATAAAATTTATATACAAGGGAGAGGTGATTTAGTATAGAGGGGTAGATAAAATAGTTAAATTTATGGAGATAAATGAAAATAAATAACTTAGAAGAGGAATAAAATGAAAAATAGTATAAAAATTATATTGTTTGTTATAGCCTGTACAATAACATTAATTGGATGTTCAGGTGATCACAATACTAGTGGTGAAGATGTACCTATTCAACATCTGCAACCATCCTTTAAAGTAGATGTAAACGATCTAAATGAATTAGTTGGCGATGCTGATTATGTATTTGTAGGCTATATTGATGAGTTAGTAGGTACTGTGTATAAAAATCCAGTAATTATTGAAACAGAAAATGGTCCCAAGGAAGTTTTAGACCCCTATACAGAGTATTCTGTTACTGTTATAGACAACATAAAGGGAAATTTAAAGAAGGACGTCCCAATCCCAATGCAAAAAACAGGGGGATTAAGTAAGGATGAAAGTATGTATCTTCTATATGAAAATGATGAACTACCAGAGGTAGGGGAGCATTATATTTTAGTAGCACATGCTCAGCCCGATGGTTCACTTTTAATTTCAGGGCCTAATTCAAGTATAGTTTTAGATATCCAATCCCAGGGTGAAAGCGTGGTTTCCCAGGGATACCAGGACTATAAAGAGGCTTACAAAAACGAAATAAAAACAGATAGAGAAAGATTTACCTCAAAATATGAAGAGTAAATTTGTATATTATAGATGAGTGATTGAGAATGTTAACTTACTACAGCAGCCACTGAGAATCCTTTAGGCTCATGCTATAAATCTGTTTATAAGTAGATAGTAGGAGGTAAAACAGATTTATAAAAATCGTTCTAAAGGAAACCTCAGAGTCTGCTTTCGTTTATTAAGTTTGCAAGTCACACATCTCTATATAAAATGAACTTTAAAACTAAATATTGAAGTAAAAGTACCCTCCTATCATAAAAAAAACACTATGATAGGAGGTTTTTGAATGGGAGGAAAGAATAATTCTTTATATATGATAATCAATAAACTTTAGAGTCTGGCCTCCTTAAAAAAATTATGTATATATGATAGGGAGGATTTTTAAAAATTATATAGAAATTTAGAATAACTTGACACCTTGTGGGGGTAAATAATAAATTATGACTGTACAAGTTCTAATCTTCAAAACTAGAACAAAGAGTTGACTTACAATAACCTATGGATGCTCCACTTAAATACGCAAAAATATAGTTGAAAGAATGTTGAGGAGTTATTATTTTCTAATGAATATTTTTCTATAAAATTTAACTAGGAGGAGAGTTGTCATGTATTTTGGGACCTATAAACGTAATAAAATCGAGGAGATAGGTGTTGCTTTAAAGGAGCAAAGTAGGATTGTACCTATGAAGGAGATATTTAAGTACATGGACAGGGCATGCCCAGAAACAATGAATGAGTTTATTGAAATTGCTGATGCCAACACTATTCAGGAAATGGAAAAAGTTCTTAGTGATAAGAACCTTGAAGGATTAAAGGAAGGGGAAGTAAAGCTTTGTGCCCCAATTCCCAATTCAAGGAGGAATCTCATCTGCCTTGGGAAAAACTATTTAGACCATGCTAAGGAGACTCAAGGACTTCCTGGGGGGACCGATGAAATCCCTAAATTCCCTATATATTTTTCTAAGATTGCAGCTCCAGCCATAGGCAATGGAGATATTATTTTAAAACATTCGGAAGTAACAGAAATGGTTGATTATGAGGTTGAACTGGCAGTTATTATTGGGAAGGATGGAATTAATATCAAAGAAGAGGAAGTAGAGGATTATATATTTGGATATACTATTGTAAACGATATAACTGCTAGAAATATTCAAAGAAAGCATAATCAATGGTTTAAAGGGAAAAGCTTAGATACCTTTTGTCCAATGGGACCATATATTGCCCATAAAAGTATAATTCCTTTTCCTCTTGAATTAAATATTGTTTGTAAAGTAAATCAGGAGATTAGACAAAACTCAAATACTAAACAATTAATATTTGATATACCATATATTATCAGTGATTTATCCAAGGGAATGAAGCTTAGGGCTGGGGATATAATTACCACTGGAACTCCGGCAGGGGTTGGCTTAGGATTTAAACCCTTTAAGTTTTTAAAGGCTGGGGACATAGTAGAGTGTTATATAGAAAAGATAGGAACCTTGATTAATAAATTTGAAGAATAGTCTCCTTTAGTCTTCTCTCCTAAATGTTTAAAAATTTATAAATTTAAGTTTCATTTGGAGAATAAAAGTGTATATATTAAATACAGTAATAGAAATTGAGGAGGTAAGACTATGGGAATAGATAAAGTTATTAAGGATAGGAGATCCGTTAGAGAATATAAGGATAAAAAGGTAGACAAGCACATAATACAGGATATACTGGAGACTTTAAAGAGTAAGAAGGGACTTAGGGACAGTATAAAAATAGGTTTTGAGTTTATAGAAGAGGGAGAAGAGGTCTATAGAAACTTAGATGGGATTGTAGGATACTTTGGTAAAGTTATTAAGGCTCCCCACTATATATATATTGTTTCAGATATTAAGGATGGGTATTTAGAAAATTCTGGATATTTAGGAGAAAAACTTGTTTTGAAGGCTACTGATTTGGGTCTTGGAACCTGTTGGATAGAGATTGCAGAAGATATCGGTAAAGTAAAGGAAATTTTAAAGGTTGAAGAGGATAAAGACCTTATAGGACTCCTTGCCATAGGGTATCCTAGGAGGGAAACTAAGGTTGGGGGTATGTATAATACCAGGGGAAAGAGTATCTCCCCTCTAACTGAATTTGGGTATCCCAATATAGATGTTCAATATTCAGAGCAGCCCGTAAGTGGAAGGGTGTCCGTTGAGGATATTGTTTATTTAAATAACTGGGGGGAAAGAGCAAAGGTTGAGGATTTAGAGCATAGGGGTATGGCCGAAGCATTTTACCATATGAGGTTGGCACCCTCCTGGGGAAATAGACAGCCCTGGAAATTTATAATCGATGGAGATAAAATTGTTTTGACCCTTTGCAAAGATGATAGGGTTTCTGAAAAGGTAGCAAGGATTGAAGCGGGAATAGCAATGCTTTACTTTGAATTAATGATTCACCAGATAGGAATTCCAGGACAATGGATATTGGAAAAACCTGAAAAACACTATGATATTCCTGAGAATTTCTTTATAGCTGGATACTATACTATTTAAGAAATAGAGAGGGGGAATTTCAGACTTCCTTAAACTAGAACGCTAAAGCTATGGTTTTACCATAGCTGAGGCTGTTAACAAACTCCCAATTTCTGCGTTACTGCTAAAATCTCCGGTGCTCACTTGCAGTAGAGCAAGCTCCGCTCCTCGATTTCAGCGTGCCTTGAACTTGGAAGCTTATTAAAGCCTATTATCTTGTTAACTTTGTTAACAATCTGAACCCGATATATTTATCGGGTTTTTATTTTTTTTGTGAAAAAACAAGCATAAATTCACAATTGAAAAATATTATTTAGTAATGAGGAGGGACATGTTATGGAGAAACTAAAGCATAAGGAATTTTCAATTTATAAAAACAATATAGAAGTAAGTAAAGAAATAAACTATAGAGAAGTTTTAGAAATATTACCTATAAGGATAAGAAAACTCTTTAACAGTTTACCCAATAGATTCATTAATGAGGTTGAAGAAGTGAGACTGAGGGTCAATAGACCTTTGATTATTAAGAATCGTGGAGATGATTACTTTTTGACGGACCAGGGAAGGTCTACCAGGATAAATCAAAATATAATTATGGTAGACAGAGATGATATTAAGACAAGTTTTCAATTAGTTACTGATTATTCTGCCTATGCCCTTGAAGAAGAAATTAGAAATGGTTTTATTACAATAAAGGGAGGCCATAGGGTAGGAATTTGTGGAAAGACCATAGTGGAAAATAATCGTGTTAAAACCATTAAAAATATTTCCGGTTTGAATATACGTATATCTAGGGAAGTAATTGGTTGTGGTGAAAAAGTTATTAGATTCATAATAAAAGATTCAAGTTCAATATTTAATACTCTTATTGTATCACCACCAGGATGTGGAAAAACAACGATTTTAAGGGATATTATAAGAATTATTAGTAGTGGTAGTAAAAAACAAAATTTTAAGGGTATTAATATTGGGGTTGTAGATGAAAGGTCTGAAATAGCTGGATGTTATGAGGGTATTCCCCAAAAAGATGTTGGTATGAGAAGCGATATCCTTGATGGATGTCCTAAGGCCGAAGGGATGATTATGCTCATAAGATCAATGTCTCCAAGTGTAATAGCAACCGATGAGATTGGAAGAGATGAGGATATATATGCCCTAAAGGAGGCAATGAATGCTGGAGTTAAGTTTATAACTACTGTTCATGGTGACAGTATTGAAGAAATAAGTAGGAGGAGTAATATAACAAGCCTAATTGAAAGTAAAACCTTTGAAAGAATAATAATTTTAAGCAATATACCTAAAGTAGGAACAATAAAGAAAATTATTGATTTAGATAATAATCAAGTTTTAAACAATATTCCCCTATTTGATAGGAGGGATAACTTTGCTACTTAAGCTTATTGTAAGCTTGGTCTTATTGCTTTCATCATCGGCTATAGGTTACCTTATAGCTTTAAGGTACAGCTTTAGGGTCAAACAATTAGAATACTTCATAAGTTCCCTTAACAGCTTAGAGACCGATATATTGTACTATTCTACGCCCCTACCAGTAGCCATGAAAAGAGTATCAAATAGAACTCATAAGAGTATATCTTGGATTTTTGAAGAGACTTGGAAAATATTGAGCAATAAAGATGGGTACGGAATAGATGAGACTTGGGAAAGTGTTGTAAATAGAAATAGTAAGGATTTATCCCTAGTAAAGGAAGATATTGAAATAGTCATCAATTTTGCAAAGGAGCTTGGCTTAGGAAACAAGGATTCTCAGAAAAAACATTTTGAATATACTAAAGTACTTTTGAATGAACAGAAAAGAAAGGCAAATAAGGAGCAAGAAAGGAATGGGAGATTATTTAATAGATTAGGTATTTTATTAGGATTAGCAATAGTAATAATTTTGATTTGAGGGGGATGATTATTATGGCAATAGATATAAATTTGATTTTTAAGATTGCAGCTATAGGTATTTTAGTATCCATATTAAATCAAGTATTAAAGCATTCTGGTAGAGAAGAAATGGCAACTATGACTACAATAACAGGATTGATAATTGTTCTTCTCATGGTAATACAATTAATAAATAATTTATTTACTACGGTAAAGGCTATGTTTGAAATGTATTAGCTGTGAAAGGTGAAGGGAAAGAGGTTGATAGCTTAAACTCGAAGAGGTGTTATTTAATGGAAATTATTAAAATTGTTGCTTTAGGAATCATAGCTACTATACTTACTGTAATAGTAAAGCAATATAAACCGGAATACGGGATGCATATCAGTATAGCAACGGGAGTAATCATATTTTTACTTATGATAAGTAAGCTAGCTTCAATACTAGAGGTCATACATGAACTTACTAATAAATTAGATATGGAAGTAGTCTATCTTAAGTCAATTTTTAAAATTATAGGAATTGCATATATAGCTGAGTTTGGCTCACAAGTTTGCAGAGATTGCGGTGAGTCATCTATAGCTTCAAAAGTAGAATTTGCAGGAAAAATATTGATAATGGTATTGGCATTACCAATATTGCTTTCTGTTTTAAACTTAATTATTAAATTGATGCCCTAGGATGTGAACAAATGAAGATAAAAAGAATTATTATATTGGTGATATTTATCATGTCCTTTAATGTAGCTTATTGCAGTGAGAATAATGATAATTCACCTAGGTTAACGGAAGAATTGATAATGGAGCAATTAGATTCCATAGATTTAAGGGAAATGGAAGAATTAATTAATAGTATGAATAGTGAAAATCCTGCTTCCATGGCTGATATTGATATAAAAGCTTTGATAATGAAGGCATTAAGGGGTGAACTTAATCTATCCCTTCAAGGGGTTTTGAAAGGTATAGGTAAAAAACTGTTTGATGAAATTCTCATAAATTCAAAGCTGTTGGCACAGTTAATTATTATTTCAGTATTGTGGGGGTTACTGAATAATCTTACCAATTCCTTTGGGAATAATGCAACTGGTAAAATAGCATTTTATGCATGCTATTTAGTGATTGCAGGAATAGCTATTAAAGGTTTTATTGTTGCAATGAATATTGGGTATCAGGCCATAGATAACATGGTTAGCTTTATGCAAGCTTTGATGCCCGTACTATTGACGCTGCTTATGGCAGTAGGAAGCATTACAGCATCTGCAATTTTTAAACCAATTATAGTAGCTGCAATAGGTATTACAAGTACTATTATGAAGGATATTATATTACCATTGATATTTTTTGCAGCAATACTTTCTATTGTAAATAATCTGCCATCTAAAATTCAGATTTCAAAGTTAGCTTCCCTAATTAAACAGGGAACTATAGCTTTAATTGGGCTTATACTTACAATATTCTTAGGTATTATGACTATTGAGGGAGTTATAGCCTCAAGTGCTGATGGAATAACTATAAGAACTGCACGGTTTGCAGTGGATAGGTTTATACCCATAGTTGGAGGTTTTATGTCCGATGCCATTGATACAGTCTTTGGATGTTCATTGTTAATTAAAAATGCTGTTGGAGTGATGGGATTAATAGTAATATTGACCATAATGACATTTCCTATATTGAAAATAGTATCTTTAATTATTATATATAAAATCACAGCGGTATTAATTGAGCCCATAAGTGATTCTAAGATAGTAGATTGTTTAAACGATATGAGTAGCTCCCTAGTTTTAATATTTGCTACTGTAATCTCTGTGGCGATTATGTTTTTCATTGCTGTAACAGCCTTGGTTGGTGCAGGAAATATTACGGCGATGGTAAGGTAGGTGTAGAAATGATTGAAGCTATAAAGGGCTGGATTATAAATATTGTCATTGTGATAATCCTTTTAAGTTTTTTAGAAATATTAATGCCCGATAGTAAAATGAAAAAGTATATAAATTTAATACTAGGTTTTATAGTAATGCTAGTAATACTGGGACCAATAATAGAAGTATTAAATAGCACAGATAATTTACAGGATGATGTTTTTATAATATCCAGCGAGCTTAATAAAAAGGAGTATTCCTTTGTAAGTTCTAATATAGAAAATAAGCAGATGAATCAGTTGAAGGCTTTGTATAAGGATAGAATTAGGAAAGATATAGCCTATAGGGTAGAAAGTAAGTATAATGTTAAAGTTGGAAAAGTAAATATAGAAATAGAGGAGGATAATCAAGAAAGAAATGGGGGAATAAAAAGTCTTGAACTATATGTACTTAGTAGTGAGGAACCTAGGAATGAGGATACTATACCAATTGTAAAAATTGATGTTTCCGATAATGAGAAGAATAATATTGAAAAAAACACTAATAAAAGTTTGGACAAAGACATAAATATAGATTTGAGTAGAAGGATTAAGGAGGATATTTCAAACATTTATAACTTAAATGAAACTAGTATAGAGATAAGACATTAGATATGAATTTTCCAAATAAGGTTCGATTTTTTTAAATCTAGTCCAAAACTTAAGGATAAAAGGGAGTCAGGGCTAGTAATTGAATAACTTAAAGGAATTGGCTTATAAGAACATAATTAGCGAGGGGGATAAGGGATGAGCCTTTTTAAAAAAATAAGAGAAAAGCTGGATAGGGGAAACTCAAAGGAGATGATAAATAATCTAGCTGTGGTAGCTATTGTCTGTGTAATTATTCTAATCTCTTTAAGTGTATTTTTCCCAAATAGTGATTTAAATGCTGGGGATAATAATTCTTCTACAGAGGGGGTCTCATCAGAAAATAATATTCCTAGTTCAGCATATAGTGATAGCATGGAAGATCGTCTTAAAAAAATTTTAAGTAAAATTGAAGGAGTTGGAGAAGTAGAAGCTATGATTACATATGAAACTAGCACTGAGGTTGTACCAGCCTCAAATGTAACTAAGTCCCAGCAAACTACTAAAGAACAAGACAGGGAAGGAGGAACAAGAGTTGTTGAGCAAGAAAATACATCAGAAAATATTGTTACAGTAAGTGGTCAAAGCTATGATAACGCTCCAATAGTTATTAAAGAAATTAAACCTGTAATTAGAGGGGTGATTGTTGTGGCAGAGGGTGCTGAGGACCCCCAGGTTAAAAGTCGTCTTATTGATGCAGTTACTACTATATTTCAAATTAAAAGCCATAGGGTTAAAGTATATGATAAAAATTGAAAATAAAAGTTCTATAGCGATATAGACCGTTAATATTAGCCGTTTAATGAAGGGGGATAAATCATGTTTAACTTTAAATTTGAAAAGAGAAAGCTCATAGTCTTATCCTTAGTTTTTGTACTTATTTCAATTAGCTATTTAAACTATATGATTAATAAGCAATCGTCATTGCAGACATCATCTGAATTTCAGAAATATGAAGAAGACCAGATGTCTCAAATGAATAATGAAGATTCTTTTAAAGACACTGTTACTCATCAAGGGAGTGATGATGGAGAAGCTACAACATCATCAATAACTACAGTAGAAGATGAAAATAATATTGTGGATAGTTCTAAAAATGGGTTAGATGACATTATAACCGTTTCAAATACAAGCATTGAAGATTCTATGGCAACCAACAATTTCAGTAAATCAAATTTTTTCCTGCAGGCCAAGATAGATATAGAAATTGAAAGGGAGAAAACTATCGAGAGGTTTGACGAGATTATTAATAATAATAAGATAGATGAGGAATCTAGAAAGGGAGCAGTGAATAAAAAATTAAAAGTGATAGATGTTATAAATAAGGAAAAGATTATTGAAAGTTTAATAAAGAGCAAAGGTTATGAAGATACTGTAGTATTTATTACTGATGAAAGAGTTTATGTTACGGTCCAAATTGACGAGCTTACTCAACCGGATATAGCAAAAATATTAGATATAGTAACCTCTGAAACTAAATATTCAATAGATAATATAAAAATCCAAAATAAATAATTACAGTTAATTGTAAATGAAATAACATTTTGATATAATAATCAATAAGTAGAGAATAGGAAGATGGAGGTAAATTAATGGAAAATAATTCTCAAATAGATAACTTGGAATATGGTCAAGTAAAGATATCAGATGAAGTTGTTGCAACTATAGCAGGCCTTGCAGCATCTGAAGTTGAAGGTATATGGGATATGAGTGGAGGACTTGCAGGTAATCTTTCTGATTTATTAGGTAGAAAAAATCTTGCAAAGGGAGTAAAAGTTGAAGTTGGAGAAGAAGAAGCAGTTATAGATTT
>JAKSBP010000169.1 GCA_022361035.1 Clostridia bacterium | reverse complement strand
TGTTTTTGTCTTAGATAGCCTAAATTAACAACGATATTATCAATATGAAATTAGACTAAGTCTAAATAATGTAATTTGCTAATATAAGTATACAAGTGAAAGGAAGGAAGTTTATGGAAAAAAGTTTAAAAAGTTTAAAGCCAGGAGAAAGTGGAAAGATAGCCATGATAAGGGTTAAGGGACCTATAAAAAGGCGTCTTATGGATATGGGTGTAATTAAGGGCACAGAAGTTTATGTAGAAAAGGTAGCACCCTTAGGTGATCCTATCGAAATAAAGATAAAGGGATATAATTTGTCCCTTAGAAAAGAAGATGCTCAAAATATAATAATAGAATAATTTTTTGGTTTTAATGATAGTGAGTATCATAATCGTAAAGTGGGAGGTTTGAAGATGTCTAAGAGTATTACAATAGCCTTAGCCGGTAATCCCAATAGTGGTAAAACAACATTATTCAATGCTTTGACTGGGGCTAGACATTCCGTTGGTAACTGGCCAGGAGTTACCGTAGAGAAGAAGCAAGGAAAAGTAAAGCATAAAAATGATGATATTATTGCCGTTGATTTGCCTGGTACCTACAGTTTGTCACCCTATTCACTAGAGGAAATGATAGCTAGAAATTATATAGTTGAAGAATCCCCTGATGTTGTTGTTAACATAGTTGATGCTTCTAATATAGAGAGAAATCTTTACTTGTCCATGCAGTTGATTGAACTTGGAAAGCCTGTTGTTATCGCATTAAATATGATGGATATTGCGGAGAGAAGAGGATACAAAATTGACCATGAGAAGCTAGCCGAGGCTGTAGGAGTACCAGTTGTTCCTATAGTGGCCACCCAGAAAAAAGGTTTTCAAGAACTATTGGAAATTGCTGTTGATATTGCTAGTGGAAAAATTAAATACAATCCTAACAATGTAGATTATGGGAAGGAAATAGAAGATAAAATTCAAAAGACAGTGGCTATGATTAAGGATAAATCAGGCCTAGAAAAGTACAATCTGAGATGGCTTGCTATAAAGGTTATAGAAGAGGATCAAGCTGTTTTAGAGATGTTAAACATGACTCAATCTAATGAGGAGTTAGCAGCCAGCAATGAAATAGACCTTGAATATGATTTAGAGGCCGCTATTGCCGATAAAAGATATACTTATATAACAAGTATTATTACTAAGGTAGTCAACAAGCCAAAGGGAAGAGTTTTAACTACCTCTGATAAAGTTGACAAGGTATTGACAAATAGATGGTTAGGGCTACCAATATTTGCAGCACTTATGTATATAGTATTTTGGTTTACATTCAATATTGGTGGAATATTCCTAGATATGATAGATGGTTTTTTTGGAACCCTTGGTGAATCGGTTGCAGCAACATTAGAAGGGGTTGGTGCTGCAGAGTGGTTACAATCCCTCCTTGTTGATGGAGTTATTGGTGGTGTTGGTGGAGTACTAGTTTTCTTACCTAATATTGCCTTTCTATTCATTGCTATAGCAGTACTTGAAGATAGCGGCTACATGGCTAGAGTTGCATTTATAATGGATAGGGCTATGAGAAAAATAGGGCTTAGTGGTAAAGCCTTTATTCCTATGTTAGTGGGCTTTGGCTGTACGGTTCCAGCGGTAATGGGGACTAGAACCCTTGAGGATGAAAAGGATAGGTTATCAACCATGTTAGTTGCTCCCTTTATGTCCTGTGGTGCAAGGTTACCTATTTATGTTCTATTTGCAGGTGTATTTTTTCCAGGAAATGAAGGTATAATAGTTTGGTCATTATATATATTAGGAATATTAGTTGCAGTTATTGCAGCACTTATATTTAAGAAGACTATTTTCAAAGGAGAAGCCTCTCCCTTTGTTATGGAGCTTCCTCCATACAGAATACCTACTCTAGAGGTAACGGGTTCCTTAGTTTGGGAAAGAACAAAGGGCTATCTTATAAGAGCAGGTTCAATTATCTTTGCGGCTTCAGTTGTTATTTGGTTCATATTAGGATTTAATTTCTCGGGAATAGCTGAAATGGGTGATAGTATAGGTGCTTCTATTGGTAATGCCGTAGCTCCCATATTTAAACCCTTAGGTTTCGGTTCTTGGGAAGCAACCCTATCACTTATTACTGGATTGCTTGCAAAGGAAGTAGTTGTAAGTAGTATGGCTGTTATCTATGGATTAGGAGAAGCAGTCGGGGAAGCTGCTATGGAAGGTGAGGTTACAGGATTTGTTGAGGCACTAAAGAGCGTTGGATTTACTAGTCTTAGTGCATATGCCTTTATGGTTTTCTCACTATTATACACTCCCTGTATAGCAGTTATTGGAGCTTTCAAAAAAGAATCAAACTCGTGGAAATGGACTGGTTTTTCTGTAGTATACCAATTTGTTGTAGCGTGGGTAATCGCTATGCTTGTATTCCAAGTAGGTACATTACTTGGCTTTTAAGGAGATGATTTGATGGGGACTGTAGTTACTATTGTTCTTGGCACACTAATAATTGGTTATGCAGTTTACGCCCTTGTAACGGGTATAAAAAGAGAAATAAAGGGTGAAGGATGTGCAGATTGCAAAGGGTGTACATGTCCTGGTGATAATCCTTCTATCCAGAAAAAATAATATCAATAGAAAATCTCGTGCCTATCTAGACGATGGCATGAGATTTTTTTAGTTAAAAGTTTTCATTAAAGTGGTTTTTCATGGCTTGTCTAGAAAATTAGTAAATTAGTCACCTATACTAATGAAAGATAAACTGCAGAGATGATAGTTACTGGATTTTTAAATTATCATAATTAGTTAATCATATAAATCCTCTATTAATGTTATGATATAATTATATATAGTTTATAAATACTTTTTAGGAAAATATAAGTAAATCATAAATATTTTTCAGGAGAGATAAATATGAAAAAATCGAGATTTTATCATGAATTATTAGAAAAATTCAAAAGAATAGTAGAAGAAAATAGCATTATAAAAGAAAAAATAGAGGTTACAGGAAGGTCCCTTACTCCACAACAGGCAATAGGGAATCCTCTAAGGGAAGATTATCCTATATTAAAGGGTAAGGAAGTACTTATGGAAGCTGAGTTTAAGGGGGCAAAGGGGCAAGCCTTTACAGATATGCCCGGTCAGTTTTCAGGAACAGTTGAAGAAATAATAAATAGGCCCCTTAAAACAAACTTTGATAGGGCTGTTTTAATAGCAACATTAAATGCTGTCTGTAGATATTTAAATATAGGAGAAAAAACTGTCCATTGTAAAGATGAAGAACCTGAAGAATGTTCAAAGGAGCTTGTGAATCATATACAAAAAAATTATGGTTCTCCTAAAATAGCACTTATAGGCCTTCAGCCTTCTATGCTTCAAAGATTATCTGAGAATTTTCAGGTTAGGGTTGTTGATATTGATAAGGACAATATAGGCAAGACAAAATTTGGTGTTAGGATTGAAGATGGAGAAAGTATGACAGAGGATTTACTAAAATGGTGTGATATAGCTTTAGCTACAGGGAGTACCATAGTAAATTCTACTATTACTAATTTTTTGAGAAGTAAGCCTATTATATTTTACGGAACAACCATAGCTGGTACTGCTGCACTTATGAATCTAAATCGTTTTTGTGAATGTGGTAAGTAGGACTTGTTTCTTAATCATTGCTTAAGATTGGAAGAGTAAAGCTCAATTTTTTTCTTGGTTGAAACAACAACGAAAAAATTGGGTTCTGTTAATAGCCTATAAAATATATGTACATAGTAGATATACATTATTTTTTAAGTTATACTAAAAATGCTAAACAAACAAGGTGGAGACAATAGATTGAAAAAAATATATTACAAAATAAATAAACTTGAAAAACTTATAATAGTTTTAATAATAATTATGGTAGTTAATTTAAAAATTATTTTTAATTTCAATGCAGACAATCCTCTATACTCAATGAGATTTTTTATTTATGTGCCTACATCTTTTATTTTTGTTTGGATTTTGTTAGATAGATACTTAATTTCTTATATAGGCTTTAACGAAAATGAAGATGCTGTATTTGTTAAGTTGTTTTTTTCAAAACAGAAAAAATTGGTGGATCTTAAAAAGATAAAAAAAATTGTAATTGATTATAAAAAAATGAAGATAGATTTATATTATGATTTTAAAAGTGAAGAAAATGTTGTATTTATACCGTTTAAGCGAATGAATCAAAAAGATTTTGAATGTTTAATAGAATTTTTTCAAAAAAAATATGTGGGAAATATAGAAGAAATAAATTTAGAAAAAGATTTAATTAAAAATCTAACTAAACCAATATTAATACTCACTGCTGTAGTTTTGGTATTTTTTAATCTTTTTACTGGATTATTAGCTTTAGTGCTTTTTAATATATTATGAAAAGAAGAAGCTCTTAATTTAT
>JAKSBP010000437.1 GCA_022361035.1 Clostridia bacterium | reverse complement strand
TCTGATTCTAATGAGTTGATTTGTTAAGTCTGGTAAAAAAAGCAAATTAAATTAAACAATTTATAGATATCTTTGCACCCTCATTCTATTATATAAACACAAGAATGGGGGTGATTTCATGAGTGGACTTATCAAGATATGGTATAATGGGTATAATTTATTTCTAAGAAGATAGTGTTAGAGGAGGTAATATAGTGAAACTATTGAACTTATTTAATAAAAAGGTCCCGTGGGAAAATAGAGAACCAATATATATTCATATTAGAGATAATATTGATGAGAATGGTAATTTAACTACAGAAAGTTTACCAGATGAAGAAATTAGATACAAAGATACTGGGTTGAGATGGGTAGCTGGAGCTTTGGATGGAGCTTTTGGTCATCATGCATCATGTTCAGAAAATGATATTAAGCTAGCAAAGCTTACAGAAAGTATTGCACTCTATGATAGGAAAAAAGATAAAATTGAATTCTATAATATAGTGATAAAAGACAACATTGTTTCTTCGATTGATAGCTTAATAGAGGAGATTGTAAAACTACAAGTAAAAATAACACAAAAACTTTATAATTGGATTGAATTCTTAACTTTTCAAAGTCCTGATAGAGGTGCTGTTAAAACTGGAATTGCGCTACTAGGAGCAATGGGAGCAACACAATTCAAAGATCAAATTAAAATATTAGGAAGACACGAAGAGTTTACACTTTATGTGGTAGTAGCATTACTAAATATGAGTGATGACCCAGAAATAGAGTTGTGGGAACTAGCTAAGCGAGTACATGGTTGGGGTCGTATTCATATAGTGGAGCGTTTAGCAGAAACAGAAAATCCAGAAATTAAATCTTGGATACTAACTGAAGGATATAAGAATAATATAATGTATGAATACTTGGCATATATTGCAGCTGATACAGGAGACTTAAAGAAAGTACTCTCTAAGGACAATATAGAAGATGATATATTATTAGCTGCAAGTGATATTATTCAAGCATTAATTGCTGAAGGTCCTGTACCTGGAATAAGCATTTATCAAGATGCAGCCGAAACTGTTAAATTGTATATAAAACATACATTAGGCAAAAGAGATAACCTATCTTATTTATTGACTTATGATTGCATTTATGATTATGTCACTGATACAGATACAGAATGGGATAATTTAAAAGAGAATGGGTGGGACGAAGAAAAAAGAAATGAGATAGCAAAAATCCTAAGAGAAGAACTTGAGAATGAAACATGGAAAGAATTAATTATTAAGAGTGCAAATACAGAAAATGACGTGGATTTTTGGATAATTAATAGGGCAGCCAAAATCCTAAATATCAATCTTTTCAATGTACATTGGGAAAGGATTCAAAAAGATCCATTAAATCAAACCAAATGGTTTGACATTATGAATAGTGCTACAAATGACAATATTGATGCCGTATTAGAGTATGCTATAAAAACTATACCATTAGCAGAGATTTCTACTGGTGCTGATGAGTTAATAGGGTTAGGCAAAGAGTACAATTTACATAGCATTGTTAGTTTCATTGTGCAAAGCCTTGATAAATATGAAGGGAAGGGCAAAGTGATTATTTTAGCAGCTTTAAAAAGTCCAGTGATTAGAAATAGAAATATGGCGATAAGAGCTTTAGATAATTGGAACATCGAATATATAACACAAGAGTTAAAAGATGCTATTAATGACGCTGAAAAAATTGAACCTAAAGAAGATGTTAAAGAAAGGCTAAGCAAATTGCTTACTAAATTTTAGGATAGTTGTTCTATTTTGATGACTAGGGTTAGGTTAGAACACATAAAATTTTGAGGCTTTGAGAAGATTGAAGTAGAGATGAAGAAAATGGTGTTTGATAAAAAAGTTAGATGAGATAGTGGAGTTGTTTGAAGATAAATATAAAATAAGTGTTGAGGATATTGAAGGTAAATATCTTAAAAGTGAAAAACTAGAAATTAAGGAAGTATGGAACAATGAATAGTTGCTTTAAATTACGTATTCTAGTCTGACCCTGTATTGCTGTATACGTAAGAAATTCACAATAGAGCTATTATAGAAGATATACATAACAATAATAAATTGAATCAATAATTTTATATAAAAAAGGAGAAAATGTATGGGCCGAAAAAAGATAGTTTTTATTCTTGTATTGTCAATCATTGTTATTTCAGCAGTAGTTTCCTGGACAGGAATATCTTCAAATGATGGTCAAGGGACTTATCAATATGAAACAATAAGAGGAGAAAAAGTCACTATTTATGGAAAGGGACTATATAAACATATGTCGGCAGAAGTTGCTATACAAGGAATTGCACAAGATTATGTTACCTTATTTATAGCCATTCCATTATTGATTATTTCTCTTATTTTATACTATAAAGGATCTATGCGAGGTAGGCTATTATTGACAGGTGTACTAAGTTATTTTTTTATCACGTATTTGTTTTATTTAGCTATGGCAATGTACAATGAATTTTTCTTATTGTATGCATTTTTAATGGGAGTATCATTTTTTTCTATTACTATTATGTTTATGTCTTTCGATATAATTAAATTATCTTGTTTGTTCTGCAATAATACTCCTGTAAAATTTGTAGGTGGATTTTTAATATTTAATGCTTTTGCAATAGCTATGCTTTGGTTGAGTATAGTAGTACCACCATTATTAAATGGTAGTATTTATCCTAAAGAGTTAGAGCACTATACAACGCTTATTGTACAAGGTATGGATTTGGGCTTGTTACTACCATTAGCCACTGTATCTGGAGCACTTTTATTTATGAAAAAGCCTTTAGGTTACTTAATCGGGTCAGTATACTCTATATTTTTGATGATACTAATGATAGCTTTAACTGGGAAGGTTATTGCTATGGGAATGGCTGGATATAATATAATTCCAGTAATTTTTATAATTCCGTCATTTGGAATTATATCGATTATATGCAATATATTATTGTTGAAAAATGTAGGGAGCAATGAATAGTTGCTTTAAATTACGTGCTCTAGCTTGGTTCCGTATTGCCGTATTATGTGTGTGCGTATTCTATCTCTTGTAAAGTATTTGCTAGACATACGAGGCTCATTTAAAAATAAAAAGCTTACATTTTTTGTAATTTCAGTTGATATTATTTTTTATAAATAGTATAATTTAAACGATGGATTGTTAATTATTATACAACATACAAGAAAGTAGAGGTCTATAAAATGAAATTAAATGAAGTGGGGGTAATATTTTTATTATTTGGATGTATTTTTTCAAGCATCATAATTAATCTTATTTATGTTATCCCTAGAATTCCATTCCTATCAATACAGCTATTCAATGAAAATATATCATTTATCTTTCTCAATATAGGATTCTATACTTTAGGGGTTATTCTTATACTTAAAGATTTTATA
>JAKSBP010000203.1 GCA_022361035.1 Clostridia bacterium | reverse complement strand
GTTTAGCTCGAGAAATCTTAGAAGATAAGAATGATGGTAATTTTACATACAATGGTGGAACCAAAAAGTTTCTAGGATACGATCTAAGTGGATACTATTTTAAGGATTTTACCTTAAGGAGTTTAGGTGAAAATGTTGAAATATGGGTTGCTAAGGATTTATCCTTTCCTGACCATAGGCCAGCCCATATTATAACCCAGGAGCAGGTTGATAAATTAAGGGATGAATTTGATAATAATATTTACATGATAGACACTGAGTTTTTTGGTATTCCAGATTCCCATACAGGTGAAAATTCTCAACTTGTGGAATGGGGATACGTTCCTCAGGGGTATTATGAGTCCTTAGATGGAAAAGAAAGAGTTATTATGCTAGTGGATAATATAAGGGACCAAAACTACTATGATGAAAATTATCCCTTCTTTGTGGCAGGATTTTATTCACCAACCTATGAATCCTATTTTGATAGGAACATTATAAATATAGACACTAGAGATTGGGATAGTAGGCTTGAAAAGACTTTCTTTGCAACGACCGCCCATGAGCTTCAACATTTAATACATGATGATAACGATAGCAATGAAGAACTTTGGATAAATGAAGGCATGTCAAGTTTTGCAGAATACCTTTGTGGATACGGCCATCCCTGGGGACATATAAACTTCTTCTTAGACCATCCTGAAAATTCATTGGTAGAATGGGATGACCACTATGATGCTGAAACAGGCCCAGAGACCTTGGCTGACTATGGACAGGCGTATTTATTACAATTATATATGTATGATCATTTCGGTAAGGATTTTATACAAAGACTAGCCAAGGATAAGGACCAGGGATTTACAAGTATAAACAAGATGCTAAGAAAGCATGGAGAGGATATTGACTTTGAAGAATTATTTAGAAGATTCTCTATAGCTGTGGCCATCGACAGTCCAAGGGTCATTTTTGATAACTCTTGGTTTAAATCTAGAAGATTTCCAAAGGATTTAGATAGTACCCGTGATTATGAGAGTTTATGGGCTGAGCTCGATAAGCTTTGGCCAAAGGATGCGATATATAATTTTGACAGTATAGATATAGGTGTTAGCTATGAATCAGCTCAACAGTATGATAAGGATGGGGTACCCGCTTGGGGTGGAGATTACAAAATATTAGAAGATGCTTCTAGGATTTTGAGAATCAAGTTTGATGGAATCGAGTTTATGCCTATACCATGGAAAGTAGTAGATGACCCTACTGGTATAGAAGATAAAGTTTTATGGGGTAATAAAGGAGACGAGGCAGATAATCAAATCATAATCAAAGCAGACCTTTCTAAGGTAGATTCAGCTACCCTAAAGTTTGATAATTATTTTAACATAGAAGAACAATGGGATTTCGGTGTAGTCCAAGTATCAACCGATGATGGTCACACATGGACATCCTTGGAAAATGAAAATACAAGATTCGATATAATGGATAATGGATATCCAAAAATTAAAGAAAATCTTCCAGGGTTTACTGGATACTATCAGGATTGGAATAAGGAAGAGTTTGATTTAACTCCCTATGCAGGTCAAAAAATATTGATTAATTTTAGATATATGACCGATTGGGCAACTAATGAAACAGGATGGTATATAGATAATATCGAAATTCCAGAGATAGGATTAAATAATGACTGTAGCTCTGCCGATGGATTTTATAGTATTAATGAAATATTAGAAACTAAAGTGGAGTATGCAGTAACCTTTATAAATAAGCTTCCCCTAGGAAGAAAAGATGTTTACAGAGTCAGAAGTATTGAACCCTTTAGTGTATCAGAGGAGGATACTAAAGAATTGAGAAACTTCTTTAGGGCTGGTGAAAGTTATATGATTGTCTGGTATGCAGCACCCCAGGGGGAAAAGGGAACGGTCGATTATAGCTATGAAATAATATATTGGGATCAGTTAAAGAATAGAATCAAGAAGGAGAACTAGACTAAGGTCATAAAATAGAGCGTAAGAGAAATTTAATAGTTTTTTGTTTCATTAGAAAGATGGAGATGTGTTCTGTTATTTCACAGAACACATCTTTCTCAGGCTTTTGACAAACCCGAATTTCTTCGTTGTTGCTTCAACCAAGAACCCTTACGTATTTCTATATACGCTGCGGTCTCTAGGTTTCAGCACGCCTCGAACTTCGGATTTCTCAAAAGTCTGCCATCTTGTAGACTTTGTCTACAATCTGAGATGTGTTCTGTTATTTAACAGAGCACATCTTTTTATCTGTTTTTTTCAAAGTTTTCACAGATTTAGCCAAGTTACATATGATGTAGTGGAAATTGAGTATCTATTGAATAAAATTTTAATTTTATAATATAAGCTTAAAAAACTATAATATTTAAAGGAGGTATATAAGTGGCCAGTAACCACTTGAATCAAAGGAAAGTAGTTTGTAAATCAAATGATAACTTTGCAAGGTGTAAGCCAAAGCCTTCTAAGCTTAAAAATGTACTCCTAGAGTGCGGCCAGGGAACCGGAAGCAGAACATTTACATCATCCGATGCTCTTCCCTTTCAATTGGCCCATATTAATATTGATACGAGGTCTTTAAATAAAGGTGAAATATTAATAAAGTTATCTAGTATTGTTAATATGGAAACATTAGCCGCTGGAGCAACAGTTCGGTTGAAGTATGAACTTTTTAGGGTCTGTAATAGTGAAGGGTTAAAATCCCTAGGAGCCTGGGATTTTGAGGAGATTGGTGTTGCACCTCCTGTCTTTGATAGTCAAGAAGAATCCTTTAGTTTTATTTTTTGTGAATGTAAAAACCTAGGGAAATGCTGTGAATATTTTGTAGTAGTTACTCCCCTCGAAATTACCAATGCTATAGCGACGGTTAGTAATGGAAGAATGGGGTCCATAGCTCAATCCCTAGATGGACCTTTAAATAATGAATGTGAGATTTATGATTTTAAATATGACTGCCTGAAGTCTGAGATAAAGGTCCCTAAGCCAAAGGAGGTAATATTAGTCTGTGGTCAAGGAAATGGGAACTTTACCTTTAGGCAAGCGACTATATCACAGCCACCAGTTACAATAGCCAATGTTACTATAGATACAACCTGCTTGTATAGACCTAAAGTTTTTATTGATTTTTCAAGCATTATCAATGTGGATTTCAGGGTTTTAGATGTTCGCTTAAAATTTGAATTGTTTAGAGTATGCCATGATGAACAACCTTTATCCCTTGGAACTTGGAGCTTTGAGAGAGAAGATACTAATTTACCTTTGGCTGTAGATAAAGCATTTACCTTTGTATTTTGTGAGGATATACCTTGTCCAGGCTGCTGTGAATATTTTGTTACAGTTGAGGGGATTGAATTAAATGTAGGGCCTCCATCTATTTATTTAGGTGTTACCCTTGGTAATGCAAGGATAACTGCAATTGCCCAGTCTTCAAGGGAAGGTTCCTATGAGGAGGATAGGCAAAAGCTTGATGGAAAAAAGGACTGTGATTATTGTCCGCTAAAGAGCCCTAAGCCTAAAAAAATATTATTAGAATGTGGTATGGGAACCGGTAGTAGGACCTTTAGTTCATCGAATGATTCAGCCTTCCAATTAGCACATACTACCATAGATACAACCTCTTTATGTAAGCCTATAGTAAATATTGAGTTTTCAAGTATAGTCAGTTTTGAACGTATAGAAGATGATGGAATAGCTGAACTAAGATATGAATTATTTAGGGCTTGTGATAATAGAGAGCCAGTATCGGTAGGTATTTGGATATTGGGGAGAGTGGATTTTACACTCATTGATAAATCTACCAATACATTTGATTTTACTTTTTGTGATTGTGTAACTTGCCCTGGCTGCTGTAATTACTTTGTAACCGTTACTCCTACTCAGATAACAGAAGGGCTAATTACAGCAACGGTGAGTAATGGAAGAATGGCAGCATTGGCAGGGGAAGGATAGTAATATTAAGGGGTTAGTAGAGTATAGAACTTACTAGTTCCTATTGTTTTATGGATTTTAAGACACCTACTTCTATAACTATAGAATTTTACTTCACTCCTTTATAGATATTCGCTTGTAAAGATTAATTTATGAAAGTAGCCACTGAGGATCCTTTTAGCTCATGCTATAAACCTGTTTTGAATATAATAAATAGAGGTTAAACAGGTTTATAAAAGAATCTCTGATGAAGATTTAAAAGGAAGGCTCTTTTGAAACACATATACGGAAATTATATATATATCTATATATTTATAAGGTCTATAATTCCCTATGTGTTATAAAAATCGCTCAAAAGGAAATCTCAGAGCCTACTTTCGTTTATGAACTTTTATTGGCGTATATCTATACTACCCAAGGTTTTTAAAGTAATATATAATAGATAATGTATACTCTTTATATTCAAAAATAGGTATATTATTTCCCTATTAGGTCATAGTAGACCTCATAATAAGCTTGTTTTACTTCCTATACCTCAATTTAAAACAGGTTTATAGAAGGAATTAAAAGTATTTTATATTATTTAAGGAGAATCTTATGTATGAAAAGTGGATTAAGACGTTAAAAAGGGTTGAATTATTCAAAGATTTTGAAATAGATGAATTAAATAAGATGCTTATGTGTATATGCCCTAAAATAACATCCTATAAAAAGAAGGAGTATGTAACTATAGCAGAAAATAGGTTCACTGGAATAGGAATAGTCCTTGAAGGGGAAGTCATTGTGACAAAGGAAAATGCCGCGGGCAATAGAGTTATTATGGCAAAACTAAAGGAGGGGGATATATTTGGGGAGATGATGGCATTCTCTGGTTATAATAAGTGGGCTGCTACAGTAGTGGCATCTACAGATTGTACAGTAATCTTTTTACCTCCAGAAAAAATTGTTGGAAATTGCTCAAATGTATGTAGAGGACATAAATTGTTAATACAGAATATGCTGTCGTTAATTTCCAAAAAAGCCCTTGGCCTCAATAGGAAGGTTGAATATTTAGTTATAAAAAGTATACGAAGAAAAATAAGTGTATACCTACTTGAGCAGTATAACAAAACTGGAAGGCTTACATTTATAGTCCCCTTAAAGAGAAATGAATTAGCAGAATTTTTAAATGTCTCTAGGCCGTCATTATCTAGGGAAATTATTAAGATGAAAGAGGAAGGCATTATTGATTTTTATAGATCCACCTTCAAAATTATTGATATTGAAGGATTAAAAGCAAGTTTATAGAAGAGAGATATAGAAAGTTAACTTACTACAGCAGCCACAGAGAATCCTTTAGGCTCATGCAATAAATCTGTTTATAGATAGGTAGTAGGAAGGTAAAACAGATTTATAAAAATCGCTCTAAAGGAAACCTCAGTGGCTGCTTTCGTTTATTAAGTTTGTTAGTCACTCTTCTATATAGCTTTAGATAAAAACAGTTATGAAGCAGATGAAAATCTTTCATAACTGTTTTTTTATTAGGGATGGAATAATTAAGTGAAGATTATAATCGACCTATTTCTCCTATAATGATATTTTTTTAATTCATTATTTTTGGTAACCTAGGATACGGACATTAAAATTAAATCCCTATATGATAGAGATGTAGGAAGGATAAATTTTAATTTTATTTGTAAAGGAGGATTATCAAAATGAGTATGTTTTGTTATCAATGTCAAGAGGCAGCAGGAGGAAAAGGATGTACTGTTCAAGGAGTTTGTGGTAAAACAGATAGAGTTGCAAATATACAGGATGCGATGATATATACTTTAAAGGGGATTGCCCAACTAGTGGAAAAAGGTAGAGGGGCAGACTTGAAATTTCCAGAGGTAGATTATTTTATAATGAATGCTCTATTTATGACTGTTACAAACGCTAATTTCCATGAGGAGATGTTTATTGAAGAAATTAAAGAAGCCTTTGTATTAAGGGAAAAAATTAAAAAGGAATTAGAGCATAGAGGTGTTGTACTTGAAAATTTACATGATGCAGCTACATGGAGTGGAGATGGGGAAGAAGCTATCAAAGCTAAAGCAGACTCTCTTCAAGTTAGTGTCTTAGCTACAGAAAATGAAGATGTACGTTCACTTAGGGAATTAATCACCTATGGAGTTAAGGGTATGGCGGCCTATGCAGAGCATGCATATAATTTAGGAAAAGAAAAGAAGGAAATCTTTGAGTTTATTTCAAGGGCCCTTGCAGCCACTTTAGATGATACATTAGAAGTAGACGAATTAATTGCCCTTACTCTGGAAACAGGAAAATTTGGTGTAGATACGATGGCTATGCTAGATGATGCTAATACAGGGGCTTACGGTCATCCAGAAATTACAGAAGTAAATATAGGAGTTAGAAATAATCCAGCTATATTAATTTCAGGCCATGATTTAAAGGATTTAGAGCAATTATTAAAGCAAACAGAGGGTACTGGAGTAGATGTATATACCCATAGTGAAATGCTGCCAGCCCATTATTATCCAGCCTTTAAAAAGTACGATCATTTTGTAGGGAATTATGGTAATGCATGGTGGAAGCAAAAAGAAGAATTTGAAACATTTAATGGACCGATATTGTTTACTACTAACTGTATTGTTCCACCAAAGGCAGAACATATTGAAAGAATATATACTACTGGTTCAACGGGCTTTCCAGGATGTACACACATTGTAGCAGATGATAATGGCATCAAAGATTTTTCTCAAATCATAGAGCATGCCAAAAAACTAGCCCCACCAAGGGAAATTGAAACAGGTAAAATTATTGGAGGCTTTGCACATAATCAAGTCCTTGAATTGGCAGACAAGGTGGTAAATGCAGTTCAAACTGGAGCTATAAAAAAGTTTTTTGTAATGGCGGGCTGTGATGGTAGAATGAAGTCTAGAGATTATTATACTGAGTTTGCTGAAAAATTACCAAAGGATACTGTAATTTTAACGGCGGGCTGTGCTAAGTATCGTTATAATAAATTGGATTTAGGGGATATTGGAGGGATTCCTCGTGTATTAGATGCTGGACAATGTAATGATTCATATTCATTGGCAGTTATAGCTCTTAAGCTCAAGGAAGTATTCGAACTAAATGATATTAATGAATTACCTATAGCCTATAATATCGCTTGGTATGAGCAAAAAGCTGTAATAGTATTATTAGCACTATTGCACTTAGGTGTAAAGAACATTCACTTAGGACCTACTTTACCGGCATTCTTATCTCCAAATGTAGCTAAGGTACTGGTTGATACCTTTGGAATTGGTGGAATAGGAAGTGTAGATGAAGATATAGAGATGTTTATGAAGTAATAATAGACTTAAAATCTTGATTTATAGAGACGACTTTAGTGTCTAGCATTGTGTGAGTCCAATGCTGGCACTATTTTTTTGTTATAATTCATGGTTTTTATTTTACAAATAAGGTATAAGTATAATTTTGTTATATCTAATTTCTAGAAGAAAAATTGTATTATAATAGTGAAAAATCTAACATATTAGATATAATAGATAGAGATTAGAGTTTAAGGAGAGGTAAATAAATGAGAAAAGATATTATTTTAAAAATAAAAAACACTTGTACGATTATATGTGGCGTG
>JAKSBP010000374.1 GCA_022361035.1 Clostridia bacterium | reverse complement strand
GGAGCTTATCAAATAGGTGCATGGAAAGCCTTCGATGAGTTTAATATTAAATTTGATCTTATATCTGGAACATCAATTGGTGCGATTAATGGATTGCTTATGTCTTCAGTTGATGTTACCAGCGCAACAAACATTTGGCTGACTTTAGAGGAAAAAATAGGTATTGATTCTTCTAAATTGATATCAGAGCTCACTTTAAATGACTATAACTCTATATATACAGCCTTTATGGATCCAAGTTTTTGTGAAAAATTAGTGAAATATGGTAGTAGGGTTAATGAAAGACTTATAGAGGAAGGGATTGATAAGCTTTTAAATACAGCAAATAAATGTGAGAATTTTTACGTTTGTTCGACCCAGGTTAAAAAAAGCCCTAGCGGAGAATTTTTTAATATAATGAAAATGGATAAGGAAAAAGGCAAGAAATCTATATTATCCTCAACATCAATACCTGTTATATTTAATGCTATAAACATTGGTAGTTATTATTACTATGACGGTGGAGTAACTAATAACGTTCCTATAGAGCCAGTTATACAAAGTGACTGTGACTTGATAATTGCTGTATTGTTAGATTTAAAAGACATTAATAAATTGAAGATCAATACACCAGTACCGATCATTCCGATTATACCATCACAACTCTTAGGGGATTTTAAATCAGGTGTATTAAATCTTAGAAGACAAGATGTAGAGATGAAAATGGAGTTAGGATATACTGACACATATAAACTTTTGAATAGCATTAAAGGCTTAATAAATTAAGTTACTAATACTTAGGAGAGTGTTATATCGTATCAGGGGTCGGAGCTGTCGACACACACAATAGCAAATATTGTCAACAACTCCATCCTCTATACATTGACATATATTGTTTTACATTAATTTCCCAATTAATTTCTATTCATTTGGTTAAGTTTTTCTCTAAATTCGTCAGCAGTTTTACTACTATTGAATTTATCATTCACTTCTTTCATATATTCTTTCACGCTTTCAGGTACATTGTCACTGTTTAAAAATTCATCTACACTTCTATCTGCTTCTTCTTTCACTGCTTTTTTAATGACTTCTATTTCTTCAGCTAACTTTGTAATTTCTTCTCTAGTAGTACTAGCTTCTGCAGCTTGTTGAAAATAGTTGTACTGAGCTTCATCTATTTTCCCGAGATATTTAAGCATTGCCGATTCCCGCTTTATATTTCTTCTAATCGTTTCAATATAATTTTCTTCAGTTAGTTTTTGCTTTTTTTGATAATACTCATCAAAGGATAATGTCCCACCATTTGCTTGAACTTCTTCAAATACTTTTTTAAACTGCGTTATTACTAACATTTTAATATGTTCTGGGCTGCTGGCTACTTCTGCACTAACTTCTTTATCAAATTCCAATCTTGTTCTTACGTAATCAACCGTAAGACTAAGGGCATTTGTTAAAGTAGCTACGTCCAACTGGTCTGTTAAGTCTTTAATTTCTACTAACTCTTCTCTGTTACCAGAGGTATCATTAAAATTCTCAAAAGTTTCCAATCCAACAAAACCATTTTCTGCAAATAATGTAGCTTTTACTTTAAAATTCCTACCTTTTAATTTAGCTTCTTCGGGGATTTCTTCATCAAAATTATAAGAAGATGTATGGGTTGCAAAAGCTTCATCATATACAAGATGTTTTATCGTTTTATTGTGTCGTTTTACTGTTCCTTCTCTTTCTCCTGTATTTGTCGTTGAAGCATTCACCATTGCTACATTTGACATCAAAACAACTACTATTAGACCTAACATTATGCAGCTTGATAATACTTTACTCTTTTTAATTTTCATTATGAATCGCTCCTAACATCATTTTTGTAAAATTTGTCGTTTTTTTAATTAACGACTATTTAAGTTTAAACCTTCCAAAGGAAATAGTCAACATTTAAGTTATATTTTGGTACTATTTTACTATATAATGTAAAAATTACTTATTATGTATTCGACATATATCTACTCATAGGTGAGCAGGCTGCTTGAAGGTCAACGATACAAACTTGAAATACTTTGTCAAATAAAAAAGTGTTCACATATTTAGGAGATATCTATGTGAACACCTTTGTCTTATCAAGCAATATCTAATTATAAACTTTCTCAGCCATATTCCTAGCAATGTTATAATACCCAACCCTATCAATAAACCCACAATCCCTTTATACAGAATTCTTCTTAAGATACTGCTCCTAAATCTATGCAAATCATTTCCCTCTTTGCTCAATTCAATTTGCAAGTTTTATGAAGATACAGTGTTTTAATAGTGCATTAAGGTGTACAGTTAGACTATACCTCTCCAAAAAAAACCCCTTAGGGGTGAAAGTTTGGAAAAGCTTATTTTTACAATCATAAACCAATCCTATACAGTAGAACACAACTTCTATCCCTAAGGGAGAAACTTAACTATTAAATCTAATTTTTTGTACCAGGAGATTTATATTACTATTCATATTTTAATGCATCAACTGGCTTCATTTTTGATGCTTTTATAGCAGGATATAGTCCACCTATAATGCCTGTAAATAACCCAATTAATAGTCCACCTATAATGACATAGGGATTAATAATTAATTTCATATCCGTAATTATATATTTAGAAATAATTATATTAGCTAGAAAGCTAATTGAAATGCCTCCTATTACACCAAAAATTCCACCAAATAAACTGATAATACCAGATTCTACCAAAAACAGTGCAACAATATTTTTACCTTTAGCACCAATTGCTTTCATAATACCAATATCACGTGTTCTTTCAAAGACAGTCATCATCATTACATTAACTATTCCTAAGCATCCAACAATTAATGCAATTAGTGCAATAGTAATAACGACTAATTCAATTATTTTAGTAACCATACCAACTTGGTCAATTACCGTTTCTGCTGCAATAGCTGTTGTTAATCCACTAACATTATGAAACTTATCTAAAATATCTTCTACATCTTCTTTAATCATGTCAACTTTATCTAAATCATTGACTTTAACTAACATAAGCATTACATCATTAGATTCTGTTATTGTTTTCATATCTTCTTTACTAATTAACAATCTATGACTAACCTCAACACCAGCAAGGTCATATGCCATAACTCCTACAATGGTAAAATCAACACCATTAATTTTTAGTATATCATTTACTTTTAGGTCTGAATCTAACCACCTATTGATATGCTC
>JAKSBP010000184.1 GCA_022361035.1 Clostridia bacterium | reverse complement strand
TATCTATCTATAAACAGATTTATAGCATGAGCCTAAAGGATTCTCTGTGGCTGCTGTAGTACGTTAACATTTTCAATCACTCTTCTATAACTATAATATGAAGCTTTTATTTTTATTGTGTATCAAAGCCCATGAATTTTATAAATAACCAAACTATAATTACTTATCTTGAAATTACGTAAAGGATAAAGACATATGAGGCTAGTTAATTCGATGATATTTATATCAAATTAACTCCATAATTTAAAAATTAAATAGAGTAATAATAGATAATTTTTTTCATAAACATATAATGGAAAATCTTTGAAATTTAGAAAATCTTGTCCTAGGAGGTTGGAATAGTTAATGAATAAAAAAATTTTATGTTGGGAAGGTTTTGGTATCATATTCATCTTTATCTTAGGAACCCTCCTTCATTTCCTCTATGAATGGTCAGGATACCTTAGACCAATTGCTTTATTCGCCGCTGTTAATGAAAGCCTATGGGAACATTTTAAGCTTGCATTTTGGCCTACTCTCCTTTTTGGAATCATTGAGTATCCATTTCTCAAAGACGATGCAAATAACTTTTTAATTGCCAAAACTGTAAACCTATATCTAACCCCTATAATAATAGGTGTATTATTTTACCTTTATACTTCTATTATAGGTACAAATAAACTATTTATTGATATCCTAATTTTCATAATTGCAATTGCCGTAGGTCAATTGACAAGCTGTAAGATCATGAGTGCTGATCCCTTACCAAATATTTATAGGTCGATTTCACTTGTCGCTCTATTTATTCTAATAGTCATGTTTCTTACTTTTACTTACTATCCACCCCACCTACCTATATTTATGGACCCAAATACTGGTGAATACGGTATCCCCCATAGATAAATTAGTTACTCAATATATTTAAAAATGTAGGCATTAAAAAACTGCCCTAGGGTACATTTGTTAACCCTACAGTAGGCAGTTTTCTATTTTATAAGGAACTCAACAACAATTTTATTCTACTTCTTAATTTTTACCCTCAATATTTTTTCCCTGTCCTCATAGTTCTTAATCATATTTTTTACAATATCCATATTTGTTATTACTATGGGAGTTATAGTATCTTTACCCATGCTTTTAATATAATCGAAGTCAACCTCTATGATTGCTCTTCCCTTTTTTACTATACTTCCAACCTCTACCAATCGCTTAAATCCCTCACCTTTAAGATTGACAGTGTCCAAGCCTATATGTACTAATACTTCCAATCCATTCTCTGTTGTTATGCTAAAGGCATGATTTGTATAAAAGATTTGTGTTATTTTCCCATCGCATGGAGCGAGGGCAATATTGCTGCTAGGTATTACTGCTACTCCATCTCCAAGCAACTTACTGGAGAAAGTAGGGTCCTGTACCTTTACTATATCTACAATTTCTCCTTCAAAAGGTGATTTTACAACTATTTCTTTATTTTTTCTAAATAAACTAATCATCTTAAACCCTCCTTTTTATAGTGTAGTCGTAAAATCTAATAGAAAAACTTACTGCTTCCTAATAAAAATTAATCGACTTATAATTAAATTATTTTTATATTTTACCTATCAAAATACTATAGATGAGTGATTGAGAATGCTAACTTACTCCAGCAGCCACTGAGAATCCTTTAGGCTCATGCCATAAATCTGTTTATAGATAGTAGAAGGTAAAACAGATTTATAAAAGAGTCTCTGATGAAGAGTTAAAAGGAAGACTCTTTTGAAACACATATACGGAAATTATATATATCTATATATTTAAAATGTCTATAATTCCCTATGTGTTATAAAAATCGCTGGGAAGGAAACCTCAGAGTCTGCTTTCGTTTATTAAGTTTGCAAGTCACACATCTATATATGGAATACATTTTGTAATTTTATATATAAAGTATATATCAAGAGCTTTTTGTTTTATAAATATTAAAAAGCCTATAAATATGATTAAAGGGTATTCAATTGGGATTTCTTGAGTAGTTCTTTTATTTCAGAGCAAAGAATCTCAGCTTTAGTCCCAACAACTACCTGCATATTTTTATTGCCCATCTTCACTACTCCCGATGAACCAAGGGCCTTTAATTTATTTTCATCTACCCTTGAAGTATCCTTTAGCGTCAGCCTCAACCTAGTTATACAGCAGCCTAATTCTTCTACATTCTCTCCCCCTCCTAATGCTTCTAAATATTGATTAGCTACAGCATCTATATTATCTTCCTTAATAACATTTGGTACGACCTTTTCTGTGGTATCTTCCATATCCTGAATTGGTATATCAAGTTTGATGTTAAATTTTTTAATTACAAAGACAAAGACAATATAATATATAAAAGCAAAAATTAATCCAATAGGTATTAATAATAGGGGCCTAGTTGCCAAGTTCCAGTTTATAAAATAATCTATAGCTCCACCAGAAAATCCAAAACCATGAAGTATTCCAAGTTTATAGGTTATTGCCATAGATACACCTGTCAATACAGCATGAATAGCGTATAAAACTGGCGCTAGAAACATAAACATAAATTCAATAGGCTCAGTTATACCTGTCAAAAACGATGTAAATGCAACTGAAACTAAAGCTCCTCCTATGGCTTTTCTATTTTCTTTTTTAGTAGCACTGTAAATGGCAAAAGCTACTGCAGGAAGGCCAAACATCATCACAGGAAAAAATCCAGTCATAAACATACCAGCACTTGGATCTCCTGCAAAGAACCTATTTAAGTCTCCAGCAACGCCATTATATTCACCAAATACAAACCACACCATACTATTTATTATATGATGAAGGCCTGTGGGAATCAGTAATCTATTCAATGTACCAAATGTAAATAATCCAACCTCTCCAGCACCAATTATCCAATTACCAATGGAGTCTATTACTTTTTGAATGAATGGCCAAAGGTATCCAAAAACCAGTCCCAATAATATTGAAGAAAAGGAAGTTATAATGGGAACAAATCGTTTTCCTCCAAAAAATCCTAAGAATTCTGGAAGTTTGATATTGTTATACTTATTATAGAGATTTCCTGCTAAAATACCGGCTATTATCCCACCTAAAACACCCATATTAATATGGGCATTAATCACTTTAGCACAGGAAGTTATTGTAAAGTATCCTATTGCACCGGCAAGGGCAGCCGCCCCATGACTTTCTTTAGCAAATCCTATTGACACACCTATGGCAAATAATATTGGAAGGTTTGTGAATACAGCCTCACCTCCTGCAGTTATAAATGGAACATTTAAAAGTACTCCAAGTCTTAAAAGTAAAGCTACAGCTGGCATTACCGCTATAGGCAACATTAAAGACTTCCCCAATTTTTGAAGTTTTCCTAAAATATTACTGCTCAAAACAATTCCTCCTTCATAATATTCTTTTTATTTTTAAAAAGAGAAGTTAACTCTTAAAATATAAAACCTTTTTCATCTAGCTATTGCCTAATTTAACAGCAGCACCATCATATGTAAGAAATCCTTGGTGATAAATTTTTTTGATACAAAAAGACGTAAACGTAAACATATATACTAATACAATTCTTCCTATTTCGCATTAGTACATAGGTTTACGCCTACTCAAAGTAACGAACCTGAGCTATTATTCAAAAATAATAGCTTTTAAATCTCAATAAATTTTTAAAATTAAACAAGATAAGCTTCTAAACTTTTTCTTTGAAAATATTATGTTGTAAAAATTTCAGTACTTGTAAAAAAAATCCATTAATTTATGATAACATAGTCTGAAAACGTTTGTCAATATTTAATTAGATTACTTTAAATCTACAACACATAAAGATATATTCTTAAAAATTTATTTCATTAATATAATCTTCTCTATCTCCAAAAACTATTTTTATTTGTCCATCTACCTCTATTAATTCCCATTTTTGATAAAACTGAATACGACCTTCCACATCATCTTTTACGTACTTTAATGAAATAATTATTTTATCTCTAAATTTCTGTGTATTGAAAAATGCTATTTCACAATCCCTCAATTCTTTCATATATGATGACATAATTTCTCTAAATTCCTGGAAACTTATTCTCATTACACTTTCTCTATCCAGCATGGAATAAGCTCTATCAAACCTTTCCATTTTTAAACTATCCAGAAATTCCTTTAAAATAGTATAATGAGTAACATCACTTTTTTGTATGATATCTTCATTTCTAGAGAAGGGTTGATTTAAAGAAACATTGTCTACTTTAAAATCTATTTTCCCTCCTTCTACTAATATCTGTACTTTTTGAACACTATCTAATTGAGTTAGAGAATTCACTAGAGACCATATTATTAAACACTCCTCAAGCTCTTGCCACTTTTTATTTTCAATATACTCTTTAGAAAAGTTTACATAGCAAATTTTATCTATAGTCTCTATGGAAATCAGTTTTGTGTTTGGGGGAATGGTGGCTCTAAAAGTTTTATTTCTAGGTCCTTTAATAAGTTCTTCAACAATAGCTTTTTCAAATAACATATCCTTTGTAGAAACTAATCTATCTTCCTCTGCTAGTTTATCCTTGTTAACAAAATACAATTTAAAAGTCGAAGTAATTTCTTTAGGAACTGGAGGTATAGATTTGGCATTGTCGGATGTATTCATACCTTGACGAAATATTACTATTAAAAAAATTGCTATACAAAGAAAAAGTAAAAATATATACAATCTATAAAATGACTTCAAATTTATAACCTCCTAATTTTATAAAGTTGCCTTTAAAGGTAATCTAATATAAACGATTGTCCCCTTATCCACAACACTTTCAACCTTAATTTCTCCTTGGTGTAGGGCAATTAATTGCTGTGTTATTGATAAACCTAGACCTGTTCCCCCTGTTTTTCTAGCCCTGGCCTTATCTACCCTGTAAAATCTATCGAATATAAATGGCAGCTCATCTTGGGGAATGCCCATACCGCTATCTTCAACTTTTATAACAAATTTATCCTTTTCAGTATATAACTCCACATTAACCTTTCCGTTTTTAGGAGTATACTTTATAGCATTACCTATTATATTAATAAGGCTCTGTTGAATTTTAGATTTATCAATCATAACCTGTATTCTTACTCTCTCAACAAAACTTAATTCTATATTTTTTTTATCAGCTAAGGGTTTTAACCCACCAAGAATTTTTTGTATTAAATAATTGACATAGGATAGTTGATAGTCTAAATCTATATTTTCCTTTTCTAAATCGACTAGATACAATAAATTATCTATAATTTTATTCAATCTATCGACCTCAGAATCGATATCGATTAAAAATTCCCTGTATATCTCTTCAGGCACATGTTCCTGATGAATCAGGGATTCGGAAAGTATTTTTATTGAACTCAGTGGTGTTCTAAGCTCATGGGAAACATTAGCCACAAATTCCCTTCTCTGTTTATCTACCTGATCAAGTTTAGTGGTCATTAAGTTAAAGGCACTTCCTAAATTGCTTATTTCATCGTTACCGTAGACCTCGACCTTCTGATTGAATTTTCCTAAAGCCATTTTTCTAACAGCTTCAGTAAGCTTTTCTATGGGTTTAGAAATTATGTCAGAAAAAATAAAACTGATAAATGCTGTTATTGCTAAACTGAAAAAGGATAACACTACAAATTTTCGCATAGTACTCCTTATATTGGCGAATATTTCTTCTAAGGAAGAGGATATGAATACTGCCCCTACAATACTTCCTTTACTAACTATTGGTACAGCTACATATACTACTCTTCCATATTCATCTAAATAATGTTGCTTAGCCACATTTTTACCTAGTAATGCAAGGGATAGTTCTTCTTTATTAAGCCTTTGTCCCTCTAAAGTATCATAGGAATCTATCAGTATTTTACCATTTCTATCTGAAATCATTACTCTCGATTTAATTTCGATACTGAGCTTCATAGCTATATCTTTAACTAGGTTATTAACATATTTACTATCGATTTCAGAAATATACGGAGATAGTCTATCGGCAATAATATTACTTTGAGTAAGGAGGCTAATTTTTTTCTCATCAGTATAGTTAATTCTAAGGGATTCATTAATAAATGAATTTATTAATAAGATAGTCAAAAGCACTAATAATAAATAGGTGGAAACTAGTTTCCACCTTAGTCCACCAAACTTTTTATTTATTTCTAAAATAGTAACCAACTCCCCATTTAGTTAAAATATACTCTGGTTGGCTAGAATTTTTTTCTATCTTTTCCCTCAATCTTCTTACATGAACATCTACAGTTCTTACATCTCCAAAATACTCGTATCCCCATATAGTTTCTAAAAGCTCTTCTCTAGAATAAATCTTACCTGGATTGGTAGCTAAAAGTAATAATAAATCAAATTCCTTTGCAGTTAAATTAATCTCCTGGGAATTAAGACTGACTTTCCTACCAAGGGTATTAACAATAAAATCATCGATATGTAATATATTTGTATGAACTACATTATCCTTTAGGTCAACTCTTCTAAAAATTGCTTTTATTCTTGCCTTTAACTCAAGTATATTAAAGGGCTTTGTTAAGTAATCATCTGCACCATACTCTAGGCCTAGTACTTTACTAGTATCTTCTCCTTTGGCTGTTAAAATAATTATTGGAACCATAGATTTTTCTCTTATCTTTCTACAGACCTCTAAACCGTCCATTTTCGGCAGCATTAAATCTAAAATCACTAAATCATAGGTATTATTGATAGCTTTTTTATAGGCTTCTATACCGTCAACAGCAGTATCTATATTGTATTCATCTTGTTCCAAACTATATTTTAAACCTTTTAATAAGATTTCTTCATCATCTACAACTAAAAGCTTTTTTGACATTCTAATACTCACCTCGTTATTATTATATACACCCATGATAAATTCTTAAACTAACGTTAATAATGAATAGTTTTATTATTTATCATTAACTTAATAATAATTCTTTTTATTAATTTTTACAAGAAAATAAATAAATTTAAATTTAATTAATACAAAACCCTTTTATCTTCCATACGTTTTGTAAGCTTAATAGAATCAAAGTGCTCTAAAATTGGAACTACGTATTTTCTTGACGTATTAAGAATATCACGATACTGGGCTAATGTTATACTTCTATTTTTTTCTAAATATTCCTTTAAAAGTTTTTTTGCTTTATTATAAACATCAATATTCAATATTATATCATCATTTAATTTAACTAAAAGATTTGTATCTATCATAACCTCAATGATATCTTTTATCTCTTTATCCTTACCTCTAATATTTAATGCCTTTATTACTTCTTTTAATAAAGGAGGCTTAAATTCGTCATCTTTATATATCTTCAATATTTTATCCTTTAAAACAATTTGTTCCTTTGATAATTTGACTTCAAATCCTTTCAATACTATTAAATCTCTAAATATCCTTATAATATTATTCTTACTATATATGTCTATTATTTCGTCAAAAAGCTTTCCCTTTGTGTTATTAAAAAATCTACTTCTAATTTCCTCCTTTGATACGCCTGACTTCAAAGGATTTTTCTTATGAAATTTAACTAAAAACTCTATCAATACTTCTTCAGACTTTTCAATAAAGTCTCGATGCATAAATATATCGTTTGAAAGTTTAAGGGCTAATCCTTTTTCCACAAAACTTCCTAGAGTCTCCTCTACTATTTTTTCAGATAATCCCGCTTGAACTGCAATGAACTTTATATCTGGTAGCTCATTACTAAATTTATTTAAGATGTTTTCAATAATAACATCCTTATTCCCTTCATTTTTAGCTTCTAAATTAGTAATTATATCACTATTAGATTTTTTATGCTTAATTGCATTAGGGTCTAATATCCTTCCTCCACCAATAGTTTCTAATGGAGAGTAGTACCTAACAACAAATCTATCTCCATACTTACAGGCAGTTTCTTCTTCTAGTCTCAGTTGTGCATAACAGCTTTCACCAGGATTTAACTCATCCTTATCAAGGAGTACAACCCTACACAAGACCTCCTTAGTTCCATGATAAAACCTTAACCTGTTCCAATGCTCTATTTTTCTCTTCGAGCTCTTTAATAGATTTAACTTAACATCAACAAGCATAGTATTTTTCATAGTATCTGGATCTGCAAGGATATCACCTCTAGATATATCCTCCTTCTTTACTCCTGTTAGATTTATAGCAACCCTTTGTCCTGCAAAGGCTTGAAAAACCGTTTTTCCATGGACCTGTATGTTCCTTACCTTAGCTTCTAAGGAATTAGGATATATTATCAAAGCTTGTTTTTCTTCAATTTTTCCTTCAATCAATGTTCCTGTAACTACTGTTCCAAACCCTGGCATAGTAAAAACCCTATCCACTGGAAGCCTTAAGGGCTGAGAAACATCTTTATTCTCTACCTTCTCAGTAAGCTGAGCAATATGCATCTTTAACTCATCCATGCCTATTCCTTCAATAGAGGAAACAGAAACAATAGGGGCATGCTCTAAAAAGGTACCTTGAACCCTATCCCTTATATCCTCCTTCACAAGATTTAACCATTCATCATCAACTAAATCCTTTTTTGTTAATACCACAATTCCTTTTTGTACATCTAGTATTGATAAAATATCCAAGTGTTCTTGTGTTTGAGGCATAAAACCTTCATCAGCAGCTATTACCAATAAAACTAAATCGATTCCACTGACACCGGCAAGCATATTTTTTATGAATCTCTCATGTCCAGGTACGTCAACAACTCCTACCTTTCTACCATTGGCCACTTCAAAAAAAGCAAATCCCAGGTCAATAGTTATTCCTCTTTTCTTTTCCTCTTTAAGTCTGTCGGTTTCTATACCGGTTAAAGCCTTAATCAGCGTTGTTTTTCCATGATCTATATGTCCAGCAGTTCCAATTATAGCATTTCTCATCTTTACCTCCCATTGTCAATTCCTTCAATTGCATCTGCAACTATATCAAACTCTTCTTCCTTTATTGTTCTTACATCTAATAAAACTCTATCTTCATTAATTCTACAAATTATTGGTGGATTATTAAGTCTCAATGCATCCTCTATATCCTGGGCACTCATCCTATTGGAACTAAGAGAGATTAGATAGGTAGGAAGCTTTTCAAGGGGCATAGCTCCTCCTCCGACTTGTGAATAACCCTCTATAAGGGTGGCATCCATTGCATTTAAATTCTCCGATATTCTGCCTAGCAAAGCCCTTGCTTTTTCATGAATTTTTTCTCTATTCATGGTCAACATGTTTAAAGTAGGAATATTTTCTAAGGCCGCAGCTTCATCTAAATATAATCTCAGGGTCCCCTCTAAGGCCGCTAAAGTCATTTTATCTACCCTTAAAGCCCTAGTTAGCTGATTTTTTTTCATCTTGTCTATATATTTTTTCTTACCAACAATAATTCCAGCCTGAGGTCCACCTAAAAGTTTATCTCCACTAAAGGTAACAATATCTGTTCCCTTTGCAATGCTTTCTAAAACTGTAGGCTCATAGGCCAATCCATATTTTGAATAATCTATAAGGGTTCCACTGCCTATATCTTCAATAACAGGTATATCATATTTTTTCCCTAGTATCACCATTTCTTCAACATCTACTTCCTTGGAAAAACCTAATATTTTATAATTACTTGTATGAACTTTTAAAATCCCACCAGTTTCTTCATTAATGTTATTTTCATAGTCAAAAGTATGGGTTTTATTTGTACTCCCTACCTCTCTTAATATAGCACCACTTTGAGCCATTACCTCCGGGACTCTAAAGGAACCCCCAATTTCAACTAATTGTCCCCTTGAAACCACAACTTCCTTGCCCTTTGCAATGGTATTTAAAACCAATAATACTGCTGCTGCATTATTGTTAACAACTAATGCTGCATCGGCACCTGTCAGTTCACATATAATTTCTTCAACATGGGAGTATCTTGAACCCCTTTTTCCAGTAGAAATATCAAATTCTAATGTTGAAAAGTTACAGGCTACATCCACTAAATCCTTTAAAATTTTTTGGCTAATTAATGCCCTTCCTAAATTTGTGTGTAGAACTACTCCTGTTCCGTTTATTACCCTTCTAAGACTCATGGTATTCCTTTTTTTTATATCAGAAACAATATGACTTACTAGATTGTCTATATGAATTTCAAATTGCTCAAGCTCAGCTTCTTCTAAATTAAGAATCATTTTTCTTATGTGATCTATTTTAGACCTTATGGCATCAATAACTGTTCTTCTAGGAAATTCTTTAATTACTTCACTAATTTTTTTATTATTTAATATCTCATCTACTTTAGGTAAATTTGAAAGCAAACTTTTCTTATTCATGCTCTTCACTCCTAGAATATTTTTTTATCTTTACTAAAGATTATAAATTTTTTCCTATAAAATTATAACATAATTTGTCCACTTTTTAATAAAATAAGTTGTTTTTAAGTGTAGTTCACCATCGCTTCACATGGAATATAATGTGAATGTCTCTTACAAATACATAGATTTATAGACTTTCGCAAATTATAATACTAGCTTGGAAAATTATTAAGACTTAATTTTCTCATAGTAAATTTAAATTATTTTTTAAGGAGGCCTTTTTATGACTGGATTAGAAGAATTCATAGGTCAAATAAATACTTTTGCCTGGGGAGGCTTCATGATCGTATTTTTGGTTGGAACAGGAGTTGTTCTGACAATTGGCACTAGGACTGTTCAGTTTAGAAGATTAGGGTATGCTTTTAAATTGCTTTTCTCTAAGGAACATGCTGGTGATGGTGACATAACACCATTTCAAGCCCTCATGACTTCCCTTGCTGCTACCATAGGTACTGGTAACATTGCCGGTGTCGCTACTGCCATTGCAGCAGGAGGTCCAGGGGCAGTATTTTGGATGTGGGTAACGGCTGCCTTTGGAGGAGCTACTAAGTATGCAGAAGCATTACTTGCCATCAAGTACAGGATTACAAACGAAAAGGGAGAAAAATCCGGGGGTCCTATGTACTACATAAAAAATGGTATGGGAGAAAGATTTAAGGGTAACTACTCTTGGTTAGGTTGGTTATTTGCTTTATTTGGTTTTATTGCATCCTTTGGTATTGGAAATATGGTACAGGCTAACTCGGTTGCAGCATCTTTAAATGCATCCTTTGGGGTAGACCCAAGGCTTTCTGGAATCATTATTGCAATTGCAACTGGACTCGTAATTATTGGTGGTATAAAAAGTATAGCAAAGGTTACTGATAAAATAGTTCCTGCTATGGCAGTTATTTACATTATAGGTGCTTTAATTGTTCTATTTAATAATGCCTCTATGGTCCCCACTGCTCTATCTATGATTTTTGGAAACGCCTTTAGTGCAAAAGCCGTTGGAGGCGGATTAGTAGGTACAGTTATCCGTTTTGGTGTTGCCCGAGGAGTATTTTCCAATGAGGCAGGGCTTGGTAGTGCACCCATAGCCCATGCAGCATCTAGAAATAACGACCCGGTTAAACAAGGTATAATAGGTTCACTTGGCTCTTTCCTGGACACATTAGTAGTTTGTACCATGACGGCTCTAGTTATATTAGTTTCCGGACTAGTATCCATTGGGGCTGACGGTAGAATGGCAATTACAGAAGGTCTCACCGGTGCAGCCTTAACTACTAGAGCCTTTAGCCAAGCTTTGCCTGGCCTTGGAGCATTTATAGTGTCTTTTGGCTTAGTATTTTTTGCATTTTCTACTATCCTCGGCTGGTACTATTACGGTTCGAAATGTCTTGAGTATATAGCTGGTGTGCGGGTCATCATATTCTACAAGATAGCCTGGATAATTCTAGCCTGGTATGGAGCCTATACATCCTTAGAATTTGTATGGAGCATTTCTGATACATTTAATGGATTGATGGCTATACCAAATTTGATTGCGTTATTAGCCCTTAGTCCACTAATTTTTAAGATGACTTCTGATTATGAGAGGCTAGAAAAAGGACAGTAAAAATAAAGGCGTCAATGACGCCTCAGATTGTTAACAAAGTTAACAAGATGATAGGCTTTAACGAACTTCCAAGTTCAAGGCACGCTAAAATCGAGGAGCGGAGCTTGCTCTACTGCAAGGGAGCACCGGAGATTTTAGCAGTAACGCAGAAATTGGGAGTTTGTTAACAGCCTCAGGCGTCATTGACGCCTCAGATTGTTAACAAAGTCAACAAGATGATAGGCTTTAACAAACTTCCAGGTTCAAGGCACGCTGAAATTGAGGAGCGGAGATTTTAGCAGTAACGCAGAAATTGGGAGTTTGTTAACAGCCTCAGGCGTCATTGACGCCTGAGGCTGCCTTTAAACGTCCCATTTCTGC
>JAKSBP010000195.1 GCA_022361035.1 Clostridia bacterium | reverse complement strand
TGTAAGTGTGGTGGATTATTTAATCTTGAAAAACTTGATTTCCAATTTTCAAGGAAAGATATATTAAGCCATGAGTGGAGTTTATTCAGATATTTAAAGGCTCTTCCCTTTAGTAAGGATTCTGTTGTGTGGAAAGACATTACAATGGGAGAAGGATTAACCCCTATTGTACCCCTTGAGAGGGATAATCCCAATATATTAGTAAAGGTCGATTATATGATGCCCACTCTATCCTTTAAAGATAGAGGAGCAGTAGTCTTAATTTCAAAGGCCAAGGAAATTGGAGTGAAAAAAGTTATTCAAGATAGCAGCGGTAATGCCGGTAACTCCATAGCAGCCTATGCCAGTAGGGCAGGTATAGAATGTGATATTTATGTGCCTAAAGACACATCTTCTAAAAAAATTAAACAAATTTCTTCCCACGGCGCAAAGGTTATTATTGTTAAGGGCAATAGGGAAGATACTGCATATGAAGCTTTAATGGCAGCAGAAAGAGGAGAGGGCTTTTACGCCAGCCATGTCTATAATCCATTTTTTTATCAAGGTACGAAAACCTATGCCTATGAAATATATGAACAGTTATATGGAAACTTACCGGAAGCTTTAATAATTCCCCTTGGGAATGGGACTTTACTTCTTGGTTCCTATTATGGCTTTAAAGAGTTATTGGACTTAGGATTAATAGAGAAAATGCCAAAAATTATTGCTACACAAGCTAGGGGTTGTGCTCCTATATATGAGGCCTTTAAAGCTAAAAAACATTCTGTAGAGAAGGTCATGAATACAGGAACATTAGCTGAGGGAATCGCCATTGGTAAGCCAATGAGAGGAAAACAAATACTTGAGGCTGTAAGAGCTACAAATGGTGAGATTATCACAGCTCCAGAGGATAAAATCCTGGAGACAAGGAAGTACTTAGCAGAAAAAGGATTTTACGTAGAACCAACTACTGCTGCAACCTTCGCTGGGTTCCTAAGTTATTATAGAGGAAATAGCCATAGGCTAAGGGGAAAAATACTAATTCCCTTATGTGGAGCTGGATTGAAAAAAGATTAAGCTATAACTTTTTTTATAAATAGTTTTGAGATTTATAAGACACTCTAATAAAAATGAAAGGCTTTATAGATGAGTGACTTACAAATTTAATAAACGAAAGCAGCCACTGAGGTTTCCTTTAGAGCGATTTTTATGAATCTGTTTTACCTTCTATTACTTATCTATAAACAGATTTATTGCATGAGCCTAAAGGATTCTCTGTGGC
>JAKSBP010000407.1 GCA_022361035.1 Clostridia bacterium | reverse complement strand
GCCACAGAGAATCCTTTAGGCTCATGCAATAAATCTGTTTATAGATAAGTAATAGAAGGTAAAACAGATTCATAAAAATCGCTCTAAAGGAAACCTCAGTGGCTGCTTTCGTTTATTAAATTTGTAAGTCACTCATCTATACTTATAAAAAATAAAATAATTGATGCTTTTAAAGAGAAAGAAAAGAAGTAAACTATCTATACTATTCTATTACTTCAAAATAATAGTCTACCCCTAAAATCCTAGTTCTTTGTTTTTCTATTTGTGCATATAACATGTAGTAGATAAAACTTTAGGGATAAAAATAATTTAAAGGAAGAATATGTGTTTAACAGATAAAGATAAACAACTTTAAGGCTTAATAAATTTCAAATGAAAAATGTAGAAGCTTTCATTATTTTCTTTGAAATTTATTTTGAATGTCAATGTTGTTTATCTATAGAAAAAAGGAGGACAAGGATGGGAAGTAGAGGTATGAACTTAATGAGGGCCAGAATAAAGGGGATGTTAGTTAGAAGAAGGGGAAGAGTTGTAGGTATAAAGGCTTTGATAGTTTTCCTCTTAATCCTATTAATATCCATATTAATAATTATGTTCATAATGGTAACGGATTCCGAGGAGGAGGAAGTTAAAGAGATTGGGGATATATACATACCCTATGAATATTTAAAAAAGGCATATACTAAAGCCAATGAAGAAGGGATATCCTTCTCAAGGCTCCTTACCTATTCAGCCTTTGAGGCCAACTTTGTGCCCGATGAATATAGGGATAGGGTACTCAGCAGTTCCCTAGAAATAATAAGAAATAGGGGAAAAATGAATAAATATCAAAAGAACCTTTACGATATCTATTCAAAGGTATTTGATGATTTAAAGGTGGGCCCAATACCTGAGAAGAAAAAGATATATAGATGGAATGATAAAGAGAAAATATGGAAGCAAGAGGACATTGTACACTATAACTATACCTCAACCAATGATTTTGGAGCAGTTAGAACCTATGGGGGAGACAGAACCCATGAGGGAAACGATTTAATTGCAGATATGGGTACTCCCATAGTTTCCATGACCGATGGAGAAATAACCAGATTAGGATGGAACGAATATGGAGGACAGAGAATAGGCATTACATCAAATAAGGGAACATATTTCTATTATGCCCATATGGACAGCTATGCCGATGGTATGATAAAGGGAAAAAGGGTTAAGGCCGGGGAGGTAATAGGCTATATAGGGGATACGGGCTATGGCCCTCCTGGTACCAGGGGCAAGCTTGTACCCCATTTACATATACAGATAGGATATAAAAAAGGAGGGTTTTCCAAGGAATATTCTTGGTTCAACCCCTATGATATAGTTAAATTTTTAGACGATTATAGGGTTACATTAGTTGAAAAAAATCAATAGTAATATTTTTAGTCTAGGAATAGGGCCTTATATATAAAGGCGGAAAAAATGGCAACGGAGACACTTGTTAAGGTTCCAATCAGAAATTTGTCACTAAAGGATTTATCCTTAGTGATTTTATCAAACCTTGCAATAGATTTTGCCGTTATGACAAAGGTTATTGCCACGTAGTTATTAATAAGAACAAAGGTGAAAATAAGAATCCTTTCAAGGATACCTACTATCTCACCACCGGATTTTCCCTTTGATTCATCTAGGGTAATAGCAATTTCTTCGATTTGTGTACTTGATGGACTTGCTGCATTTTGAGCTTCTATTATAAAACTATCTGCTGTCTCTTCCTCCCCTTGGGGAGATAATGCAGAAAGGGTAAGTCTTGTTATTACAGTTCCACCATTTAGGATGAATAGGAAAAAAGCAACCGTTAAAATTACTTGAACCCATATGTCATTGCTCAGGCCCTTTAAAATGGGATAAATAGCAACTATGAAATTAGAGAACCCTACATATAATTTATTAAGGTCAATTGAATTATAGAAAGGATAGGCAGCTATAATAATTGATATATGTAAAAGCTGGTCTACGAAAAATAATATTAATGAGTGACGACAGTATCCTTCACTCATTTGTATTTTTTTGTAATCTATTAAATAATGAAAAAAAGCAAAGACACAGAGAATAGCCGTTAGTTTAATACTTAGAAAACATATAGTAAAAAGTAGGGAGATTAAAAAATGATGTAAAGAGTGTCTAAGTAGAACACTAGCATTATAGGCCTTTTCCTTTGCAATTTTATCATTTTGTAAATAGAAGTCTCCTATTATATGAGATAGTATTAATAAGCTAATTATTAAATTAGAGTACATAAGCACCTCCTATTTTATAGGCTCATATATAAAAATGTTAATAGTTTGTACAAGCTATAATAATAAATATAGCTTGTACAAACTATAATAGCAAATATAGCTTGTACAAGCTATAATAAATTTAAATATCACCGTAGCTATTTTTAAGAAAATTTATAATGCTTTCCTCGGCTGTAGTTATCTCATTAAAAAAAGATCCCTTTAAAGCCCTACTTACTACGGGCTGTTTAATATTAAGTGTTATAGCTACTTCCCTTTGGGATTCTAAATTGTTATAAAGGTCAACGATATGTGACTGACGTTTTGTGCGACTTGATGAGCAGGATTCAATGAAATAAATCAAGGAATTAATCAATTCATCTTCTATTGAATTCGACTTATAACAAATTGTGGGCCTTTTCTTCTTTGCCCTTATAACCATTTCCCTTGCATAGTGATATGCAGGTCCATCGGAGCCAATTGATATATCCTTGGAAAAGTCTGTATCCATTGTCCCAATCCCTACACCAAAAACTAAGTCTATGGCAGATAATCTTTTTTTTATGTCCATTATAATTTCATAACTTATATAGGGGATATTGAGTAGGCCTTGAAATTCATCGCCTAGGGTAACAGTTAAACTGGAAGCAATATATTTACTATATTTTAGATTAATATCGGAAATTACTTCCTTAAATCTGTTTTGAAAGGCCTGTCGGTCTTTTATTTCCCTAGAGTGGACTATATCGCCAATGACAGCACAGTAAATCATGTAATTAGCTCCCCTTAGTTATTAGAATTTAGGTTAAAAAATAAATGATAAATGATTTAAAAAATTGGTCTAAACATTTTATAATATTCTACATTGGATTTCAATATCCTTCCAAAGTAATAAAATAAATACATTAGATTAGTAAATAGTTATAGGTGCTTATATGTAAAAATTTAAAATATATGTATAATAATAGATAAAAAACTGTAGTAGGATAAGTTTATTATTATAGGCATTGATTAACTTTAAAATTTGTAGTAAAATTGATAAGGGGTATTACCATAAAAAGTAAATTTTATTTTCAGATCTACAAGTAGTATCTTAAAAAGATTACTAAAGAAAAGGGAGGAGGAAAAACCGTGATAAAATTATATTCTAAGAGGTTCATAGTATTAGTGATGGTTGTATTAGTTATGGTTACACTTTTTACAGGATGCAGCAATCAGACGGAGAATGAGAATTCCGAGACTATTAACGAATCCCAGAATCCTAGGGTACAGATAGAAATGGAAGATGGAAGTAAAATGGTATTAGAGCTATACCCTGAGTTTGCTCCAAAAACAGTAGAAAACTTTCTTAACCTTTCTAAAGCTGGATTCTATAAGGGATTGAAATTCCACAGAATAATGGAAGATTTCATGATTCAAGGTGGTGACCCTAATGGAGATGGTACCGGAGGTTCTGACGAGAACATTGAAGGTGAGTTTTCCGAAAATGGATTTTCACAAAATACCCTCAAGCACGTTAAGGGAGTAATTTCTATGGCCCGTAGTGCAGACTATAACTCTGCCAGCAGTCAATTTTTTATAATGCATGGCGATGGAAGCTTTTTAGATGGGAAATATGCAGCATTTGGTAAGCTAATAGAAGGGGAAGAAACCCTAGATAAATTAGCACAAACCCCTGTAGATAAAAACCCTCATACAGGAGAACTGTCAGTTCCTAAAGAAGATGTAGTAATAAAGGAAATAATAGTATTAGATAATGGTGAAAATAAATAAGGACATCTATAGTGATGTTACATTAAAATTTTAACCCCTAATATTAAGAGTGAAATGGTATCTTAATATTAGGGGTTTTCTATTATTAAGGGTGTTTTGAGGATTTAAGTTTTTAACTTATGTTTTAGCGTTGAATGTATTTTGAAATGAAAAACTTACATATATCTTTTTCCTTTAAATTCCTACCATTTAACTATTCTGTTCTAGCTTCAGTACTGGACCCTAAACAATAAAAATTATGACCAAATTTAAGAGTTGCAGCAACTCCGGCAT
>JAKSBP010000291.1 GCA_022361035.1 Clostridia bacterium | reverse complement strand
GTGCCCCACGGTGGACAAGACGGTGGTGATGGCCGCGGTCAATGTGGTCTTACCGTGATCCACGTGGCCGATGGTGCCGATGTTTACGTGCGGCTTGGTCCGCTCAAATTTAGCTTTGGCCATGGTTTTGATTCCTCCTTACTGGCATATGTGCAGGGTAAAACAACTGGTCCGGGTGCACAGGAGTTAATTTAAATTATTTCCTTTTACACCATTTTTTATTATGCGCCCGGGCAAAATACCCTGATGTTATTCGATAACCGAAGCCAGAATCCTTCCTTACGCAAATAAATTTTACAATAGAACCGTGAAACCGTCCCATGGTTTAGCCATTTAAAGTATAATAAAAACCAGCCCTTGAGGCTGGTCCCCTTGGTAGCGGCGCAGGGATTTGAACCCCGGACACTGCGGGTATGAACCGCATGCTCTAACCATCTGAGCTACGCCGCCCTATTTTTATCACGATGTTCGGGATTCGATGTCCGGTATTTGTTGAAATTGACCCGGCCAATTCCTTCTATATCGAATTTCCAATTTCGAACTTCTATCTTCTAAATGTGGAGCCACTAACCGGGATTGAACCGGTGACCTCATCCTTACCAAGGATGCGCTCTACCTACTGAGCTATAGTGGCATTTGGTTGCGGGGGGGGGATTTGAACCCCCGACCTTCGGGTTATGAGCCCGACGAGCTGCCAACTGCTCCACCCCGCGTCAACATCTTATATTGTATCATATCCAAAGGTTTTTTTCAAATATCAAAACATGCCCGCACGCCCCGGCAAAACCTGGTGGAGAGGGCAGGATTCGAACCTGCGAAGGCGTCGCCGGCAGATTTACAGTCTGCTCCCTTTGGCCACTCGGGAACCTCTCCGCTAATAATTGCCAAACTTTATACAGTATACCCGGACACGCCGGGTTACATGCTGGAGCCGGCGATGGGACTCGAACCCGCAACCTGCTGATTACAAGTCAGCTGCTCTGCCAATTGAGCTACACCAGCATATATATGGCGATCCAGAAGGGACTCGAACCCTCGACCTCTAGCGTGACAGGCTAGCGTTCTAACCAACTGAACTACTGGACCACATTGTGAATACAAGACATCAGATGCAAGATACGAGAGTTTTCTGTCTTTCTTTTAGTCTTTTTTCTCGCCTCACATTTCTAATAATAAAAGGTAGTTTATTTGCTTGTCAGCAAATACCGTAAAATTTTCCGCAAATCCCTATTTGCTATAAAATTTTACTAACTTGGTGGGCGCAACAGGACTTGAACCTGTGACCCCCTGCTTGTAAGGCAGGTGCTCTCCCAACTGAGCTATGCGCCCTCTTTGGAGGTTGGATGCGGGATGTTGGAGGTTAGAATCTGGGTCTAGCCCTTATAAAGCTTTTAATTTTTTCTAATCTCCTACCTGTATAAGTCAGATACGGGACGTTGAAAATGAAATTTTGATATAATCTTTATGAATCTTTTATCTCTTTTCCAACTTCTCGCCTCTAACCTCTTGCCTCTAAATTGGTGACCCCTAGGGGACTCGAACCCCTGTTACCGCCGTGAAAGGGCGGTGTCTTAACCGCTTGACCAAGGGGCCACAATGGCTCCAGAGGTGAGATTCGAACTCACAGCCTACCGGTTAACAGCCGGGTGCTCCACCGTTGAGCTACTCTGGATTACATAAAACCGGCAACGACCTACTCTCCCAAGCAGTTACCCGCCAAGTACCATC
>JAKSBP010000225.1 GCA_022361035.1 Clostridia bacterium | reverse complement strand
TTCTTTTCAGGTTTTTATTAATTAACCGGCAACGACCTACTCTCCCAAGCAGTTACCCGCCAAGTACCATCGGCGCTGAAGGGCTTAACTTCTGTGTTCGATATGGTTACAGGTGTATCCCCCTCGCTATTGCCACCGGATATTTTTTTACTGTTTCTCTATATTAACTCATTCTCTCAAAACTAAACAATGGATTTCTTTAGTCTACTTTAAGTCTATTTCTTTATCTACTTAATCTTACCTTACTTGGTCAAGCCCTCGACCTATTAGTACCTATCAGCTTAAGACATTACTGCCCTTACACCCTAGGCCTATCTACCAGCTTTTCTGTCTGGGGTCTTATCCTTTTTAAGGTGGGAAATCTTATCTTAAGGGATGCTTCGTGCTTAGATGCCTTCAGCACTTATCACTTCCGTACTTAGCTACTCAGCTGTGCTCCTGGCGGAACAACTGATGCACCAGCGGTACGTCCATCCCGGTCCTCTCGTACTAAGGACAGCTCCTCTCAAATTTCCTACGCCCACAGCGGATAGGGACCGAACTGTCTCACGACGTTCTGAACCCAGCTCGCGTGCCTCTTTAATGGGCGAACAGCCCAACCCTTGGGACCTACTTCAGCCCCAGGATGAGACGAGCCGACATCGAGGTGCCAAACCTCCCCGTCGATGTGGACTCTTGGGGGAGATTAGCCTGTTATCCCCGGGGTAGCTTTTATCCGTTGAGCGATGGCCCTTCCACTCGGTACCACCGGATCACTAAGCCCGACTTTCGTCCTTGCTCGACCTGTTTGTCTCGCAATCAAGCTCCCTTCTGCCTTTACACTCTTCGTGCGATTTCCAGCCGCACTGAGGGAACCTTTGGGCGCCTCCGTTACTCTTTAGGAGGCGACCGCCCCAGTCAAACTGCCCACCTGACATTGTCCCTGTACCGGATCACGGTACCAGGTTAGAACAACGATATACCAAGAGTGGTATCCCAACAACGACTCCTTACACACTGGCGTGCATAATTCGCAGTCTCCCACCTATCCTGTACATGATATACCAATGTCCAGTGCCAAGCTGCAGTAAAGCTCCACGGGGTCTTTCCGTCCTGCTGCGGGTAACCGGCATCTTTACCGGTACTACAATTTCACCGAGTCTATTGTTGAGACAGTGCCCAAATCGTTACGCCTTTCGTGCGGGTCGGAACTTACCCGACAAGGAATTTCGCTACCTTAGGACCGTTATAGTTACGGCCGCCGTTTACTGGGGCTTAAGTTCGCACCTTCGGATTGCTCCTAAGCACTCCCCTTAACCTTCCGGCACCGGGCAGGCGTCAGCCCCTATACTTCACCTTTCGGTTTTGCAGAGACCTGTGTTTTTGCTAAACAGTCGCTTGGGCCTATTCTCTGCGGCCTACATTCGTAGGCACCCCTTCTCCCGAAGTTACGGGGTCATTTTGCCGAGTTCCTTAACAACGCTTCTCCCGTCGGCCTTAGGATTCTCTCCTCATCTACCTGTGTCGGTTTGCGGTACGGGCAC
>JAKSBP010000018.1 GCA_022361035.1 Clostridia bacterium | reverse complement strand
TTTAATTATTTTTCCTATAAAATCATCTCTACCCTTAACTGCAACTCTAATATAATTTTTTGTCAATCCTTCTATAAGATTTTTTTCTCTATCGTAGTGATTTTCAAACAAGACATCTACTTCTTTATCTATAAATTTATTTCTATAAGAATCCATTAATTCATTTCCCAATTTTATCATCTTTTCACTACGTATACTTTTTATATCCCCTGATACTTGATTCATAAATTTAGCCCCTGGAGTTCCTTTTCTCGGTGAGTATTTAAAAACATGTATCTGACTAAAGGCCATTTCTTTGACAAAGTTATATGTAGATGAAAATTCCCCATCGGTTTCACCTGGAAAACCTACAATAATATCTGTAGTAATTGCTATATTTGGTATTTCCATACGTAAATTTTCTATAATACTTCTATATGTCTGGGTACTATACTTTCTATTCATCCTCTTTAAAGTCTCATCACACCCACTTTGAAGAGAAACATGTAAATGGTGACAAAATTTTGAAAGGTTTTTAATTTCACCTACAAAATCTTTAGTAAGCAAGTTAGGTTCAACGGAACTCAATCTCACTCTTTCAATACCTTCTATCCTATGGACTTCCTTTATGACATCTATTAGTGTATTTTCTTCTAAATCTTTACCGTATGAAGCTATATTAATCCCTGTAAGAACTATTTCTTTAAATCCATTATTTGAAAGTCTTTTTACTTCAGATATTATATTCTCAAGCTTTCTGCTTCTTACAGGTCCTCTAGCATAGGGTATGATACAGTATGCACAATATTGATTACAGCCCTCTTGAATTTTTAAAAAAGCCCTTGTCTTTCCCTTTACTTTTTCTATTGACAACTCTTCAAATTCTTTAACTTTCATAATATCATCTACATGATTTATTTTCCCATTTATGTCAATTGATTTAATAAGCTCAACAATTTTACTCCGTTCATTGGTTCCCAAAACTAGATTCACACCTTCAATAGACATTACCTCCTGAGGAGAGGTCTGGGCATAGCAGCCAACAACTACAATGAGGGATTCGGAATTCTTTTTTTTAGACCGTCTGATAAATTGCCTGGATTTCCTATCTCCAAGATTTGTAACAGTACATGTATTAATAACATATACATCGGCTTTTTCATTATTATCAACTACCTCATAGCCTTCTTTCTCAAAAATTTCTATCATAGCCTCAGTATCATACTGATTTACTTTGCAACCTAAAGTATAAAAAGCCACTTTTTTCACTTATTTACCTCCCAAGTCCCCTAATTCGTACATGAGAATACTAGTGGTTACGAGGCCAGCCGTTTCAGTTCTAAGTATACGGGGTCCTAAACTAATAGGCAAACATCCCCACTTTTCAGCTTCAAGAATCTCTTCCTCTGTGAAACCACCTTCGGGACCGATAATTATACCAATTTTTTTTATATTGCCCTTATTAATGATGGATTTCTTTATACCTCTGCTTTTCTCTTCTTCATAGGGAATAAGAACCATGTCAAGGTCATACACCATATTTCTTAGCTTTGAAAACTCTACTGCATTTTCTATCTTAGATATAATACCTCTTTTACATTGTTTCGCAGCTTCCTGGGCTATCCTCTGCCACCTTTCGATTTTCTTCATTTCCGATGATTTATCTTTAATTTTAGCAACACATCTATGGGAAATAACTGGAACTATTTTATCTACACCTATCTCAACGTTTTTCTGAATAATCAAATCCATTTTACTAGCCTTAGGTATACTTTGAAATAATACAACTTCTATAGACGCTTCCCTCTGTGAAGGATAACTTTCCTTTATCTTGCAGCTAATTTCCTTTTTATTAATACCATTAATTAGAACCCTATATTCCCTTTTTTCTTTATTACATATTTCAATTTCATCACCTATAGTCAATCTTAATACTTTAGTGATATGATTTATATCCTCAAGCTCATTTATCAATACTTTTCCTTGCTTTTCAAAGATATTTTCCTTATCTACAAAAAATCTATTCATCCCTATCTCCCATTTCTGATACTATTGCAGCCCATTCTCCTAGTTTTTCAATTGATATAACCTCTAGTCCGTTTTTATTTAACTCCTCGACTACCTCATCAACTTTATCTAATATAATCCCCGATGCAATAAATTTAGAATCAGGCTTCATAAATTTAGTTATATCTTTAGATAAAGTTTTAATAACATCAGCAATAATATTAGCTACTATTATATCTGCTTTTTCATCAACAACATCCATTAAATTTCCATGTTTGATCTGAACGATATCCTCTACTGAATTAATTTTAACGTTAGATTTAGAAACCCTATAGGCCACTTCATCAATATCTACTCCGATTACTTTCCTAGCACCAAGCTTCGCTGCCACTATGGAAAGAATTCCGCTACCGCAGCCAATATCATAAAGAATACTATCACTCTTAACATACTTTTCTAACATTCTAGTGCACATTGTTGTAGTTTCATGGGTTCCCGTTCCAAATGCCATTCCTGGATCTAATTCAACAACCTTTTCATCAGCATTAGGTATATAATCTTCCCAGCTTGGTTTTATAACAATTTTTTCTCCTATTTTTTTTGGTTTATAGTATTGCTTCCATGAATTTGCCCAGTCTTCTTCAAACACCTCATTAGTAGTAACTTGGCTGGGCTTATTATCTCTATTCTGTATTGAAAGGTTATGTATATTTTCCTTAATAAGTTCAATTTTATTCAATAAGTCTTCACCCTGTGGAAGATACGCTTTAACTACCGCTCCTTCATAATCAATATTTAAGGAGTCAATATCAAAATAATCCCAACTCTTTTCTTCCTTTATGTTTATAATTAAATCCTTTGGATCTTCAATAACTACTCCACCAACACCTACATCATAGAGAATATCACATACTACATCTACTAATTGGCTTGTAGTTTTAATCCTAATTTCATACCATTTCATTTTATACCCTCCACAGCATGCTTATTCAAGATTTATTATACCCCAAGCATAGAAGTATTACAAAGCTTTTTCCTATTAGAGCCTAGGGAATATCTAATCCTTTCATTTGGGATCATTTCAATATATAAAATAATATATTCCCAAATTAATAAATCACCTATAAAATTAGGTGATTTATATCAACTATTAATAAAAAACTTATGACCTATTTTTTGTGAGCCGGGGAATAGGAATTTATACTATGGGAACTAAGATTCAAAAGCTAAAATCCACTGTGACAGGACTTTGTTTATATCCCAAAGACGTCCTTTACTTTATCAAAGAAGGACTTTCTTTGTTCATGAACATCTTCTCCCATTACCTCAGCGAACTGTTTCAATATGCTTTTTTGTTCATCATTTAGCTTCTTAGGGGTTTCTATTATTACCTTAACGTATTGATCCCCTCTTCCACTTCCGTTTAATACGGGAACACCTTTGGCCTTTAACCTAAATACCGTACCACTTTGAGTTCCCTCTGGAATCTTATACTTTACTTTTTCTTCCAAAGTAGGCACTATTATTTCATCACCTAATGCAGCTTGAACAAAGGTAATAGGAATTTCACAAATTATATCATATCCATCCCTTTGAAAAATTCTGTGTGGAAGGACTCTAATTACAATGTATAAATCTCCTGGAGGGCCACCTTTGCTTCCCACCTCTCCCTCACCTCTAAGGGTTATAACGGAACCATTATCAACACCGGCGGGGATTTTTATACTAATAGTTTTATTCTTTCTAATTTTCCCTTGTCCTTTACATTTTTCACATGGTGTTTCTATTATTGATCCTTCACCATGACAGGTATCACATGTCCTAACATTTACAAAGGAGCCCAGGGGCGTTCTTTGAGTATATCTTACTTCTCCCGTACCACCACATTTGTGACAGCTTCTTTTATTGGTTCCAGTTTCAGCTCCGCTTCCATGACATTTACTACATTCCTCATGCCTCGATACTTCAATCTCTTTTTCAACTCCAAAGGCTGCATGCTCAAAGGATAAGCTAACCTGAACCTTTACATCATGACCCTTCTGAGGCCTATTCCTACTTCTATTCGATGAAAAACCTCCACCAAACATGTCAAAAATATCACCAAATATATCTTCAAACCCACCAAAACCCGAGAAGCCTCCATTAAATCCACCTTGACCATTGCCATTTACACCCGCATGACCAAATTTATCGTACATCGCCTTTTTTTCTTTGTTACCTAGTATCTCATAGGCCTCATTTATTTCTTTAAATTTCTTTTCCGCTTCTTTATCTTCGGGATTTCTATCGGGATGATATTTCATCGCAAGTTTCCTATAGGATTTTTTTATAGATGATTCATCAGCATTACGATCTACGCCTAAAATTTCATAATAATCTCTCTTACTCACTGACTTACCGCCTTTCTTTTATGGTTGGTGAGTATTTATAGAGCCACAAATTACAAACCGTAAGTTTTTCAAAAAACATATTAATGACTGAAAAACTTGTACTGTAATTTGCCTATCTATAATATTAAATTATATCTAAAGTTTTGTATTCCTACAACCTTAAGGAACCCAAAAGGGGTACCTGGACCTGTTAACAGACTCCTAATTTCAGCGTACCTTGCACTTGGAAGCTTGTTAAAGCTTAACAATCTGAGGCACCCAGAAGGGTGTCTGAGGCTGTTAACAAACTCCCAATTTCTGCGTTACTGCTAAAATCTCCGGTGCTCACTTAGTCAATGAAATTTTAGAACGAACTGATAAGTTCGTGGGAAATTTTATGGTATTTGCTAAAAGCAAATAGA
>JAKSBP010000338.1 GCA_022361035.1 Clostridia bacterium | reverse complement strand
TATTTGTTTTTTAAGGACTTTATACCGTCTCTAATTCCTTGTGGACGTTTGACATCTTTTCTTTTGCAATAGTCGTCTAGTATTTCTAAGTCTTCTTTGCTGACTCTAACATCCAATCTATAGGGCTTAGGTTCATCGGTTGGTCGTCCCATTTTTTTCTTCGGCACAACACACCTCCTTTCTACCGACAAAAGTCAATAGCTTGAAATATGTTAAAAGCCCATAGAATTATTAGAATCCTATCAGCTTTGCTTTACTTAAATAATTTATTTCCACCCCGCATTTACAAAGACAACTATCACACCCATTATTATTTCTTAGTAAGTAGTAAGCAACACTCCACATGTGTAGAGTAGTCTTTAAAGATACTAACAATAAACGTTATAAAATCAATGATTTGGGTGGTTATGTTTTTTTATAAAAATAAGAGCCGAATTTTGAAAAAAGTTTCATCAAAATTTAGTTCTTTGTCCCTCTTAGTTTATATCTAAGATAATAAATTATTATTTAAAATCAATATCAAATGTATAATTAATATTTGATTTTTTTCCATCGTTAATAGAAATATAATCTAGGTACCTTTTTTGGTTATATTTTGTTTGAAATTCTAACTGGTAATCTTTTTCTTTTGGCTCATATGGAAGATGAATAGAATATGTGGCAAAATTATTTCCCTCATAGATAATCGCTTTAGTATATAGTACAAGTGAACCAGGAACTCCACTTACTCCCTCAGGAAAAATTTCTCTCTTCATCCTCACGCCTATTTCTACTTCTAATCCACCCTTCGGTGCTACTTGCCCCTCAGATAACATTACCATACCAGTTATGGTACTGACTGAATTAGAGTTTGTTTTCTCCTTTGTTTTTACGTCTAATGTTCTTGTTTCATTACTCCAATTTACATCATAACCGTATTCACTTAAATCTTCAACTATTATTGCGGTTCTTCCACCGATATTTACTGAAGGTACTGTTTTACCATCAAGGACTGTAACAATATCTGTGTAAAAAACTTTACCAATTATATCTCCTATTTGTGGACTATAGGCTGATACTGTTATAAAACCCAATGATAATATTGTGATGAGCATCAATATTCTATATTTCATTTTCATAAATATTACCCTTTCTAGTTTAGAATTCATAGTGTATTTATTATAACATGTACAGAAACTTATACAATCCACAATATCTTCCTGTATTTCCATTAGCCTAACCACCAGCATTATTCTTTTTATAACTTATTATAACTTTATAACACAATACGGAGTCAGGCTAGAACACGTAATTTAAAGCAACTATTCATTTTTCCATACTCCCTTTGAAACTAAATGATTTGAAATACTTAAGAACTTTTTAAACTCAACTTAATTAATTGCTTTATATTTCAGTACTTCTTTAATAAATTTATTCCTTAATTCTAATTTTTCACTTTTAAGATATTTACCTTTAATATTCTAAACACTTATTTTATATTTATCTTCAAACAACTCCACTAGCCCTTTTTTATCAAACACCATTTTGTTTATCTATACTTCAATCTTATCAAAGCCTCAAGATTTTATGTGTTCTAGCCTGACCCTAGTTACTTGCTGAATGTAAAATTTATGATATAATATACTTACCGGTAGGTAAGAAAGGAAGGTCTTATGAATACAAAAGATTTAATATTAAAATCTGCTTATGCTGAATTTCTACAATATGGCTACAATGGTTCTTCCATGAACCGCATTGCTAAAAGCGCAGGGATGACAAAACCGGCACTTTATTATCATTTTACCGACAAAAGCAGCCTGTTTAACGCGGTATTTCAAAAATATTTTAAAAAATTAGAACAATTTTCGCTACCGGTCCCCGATCGTCAAAGAACCACCAAAGAAAAGATTTATGCTTTTATAAAGTATTTTTTAACCATTCAATTTGAACAAATTATGGATTTAGATACTGAAACACAAAATGCATTCCATCACTACTTTTTTATTTTTGATGCCTTGAATCACAATCCTGATTTAAAAGAGGTTTATAATGAATCGATAGAAAACACTTTAAGGATACTTCGCGGGTATATTGATGAGGGTCAAAGGACCGGAGAAATAAGAAAAGGGTTGGATACAGAAGCATTTATATTGAATATTGGCGTCATGATTGAAGGCTTGACTGTTGTCAGTGTAATCGACGACACAGAAACCTTTTTGTCCATGTTTGACAGAATGTTTGAGTTGCTTTGGTCAAATGTCAAATAATTTTTTAAAAATAACTTACCAAACGGTAAGTAAGGAGATGATGATATGAAAAAGCGCGGTATTGCAAAACTTGGACAAATCTTGGGAAATCTTAATGCAGGCCATTTGAAGGACTACAAGTACGAGCGTCAAAGACCAGCTCCGTGGTCAGTTCGCGAAAACGGAAAATGGATTATCAAAAATGTTCGAATCATCGATGTGAAACAAGGTATCATCCGACCCGAAACCGCTCTTCTCATTCAAGGCAAACGTATTAGCAGACTTTTAACAAAGACAGAAAATGATGACCGTCTGACCTTAGAGCAGGTTGATGATGTGATAGATGGCAAGGAGCAATATCTCATTCCCGGTCTTTCGGACCTGCACTGTCATCTAAGCCTGATCAGTGAATATGAGTTCAGCCTGAAAAGCCTTTATTATTTTGATGCCCAACGTGAGAAAAACTGTGAATTTGCTTTATCAAAGGGTTGTACATTTGTTAGAGACAGTGCAGGGGCATACGATATGGTCCATGCGCTGAAACAGGAGATCGAAGCAGGACGCTTACTGGGCCCTAAAATATTTCCCAGCTATAAGATCATGACACCTCAAGGCGGAATGTGGGATGTAAACAAAATCGTTAATAACATCGCACCTATGATATTTGGCGGAAAAGTCATAAGCTATCCGAAGAATAAAAGTGAAATCGCGGCCCATATTAAGCACGTTGTTGATATGGGGGCAGAGAGTATTAAAATATATCTCGAGGAGAAGCCTTTATATGGCGGTAAAGAAGATCAAGCCTACAATATGTTTACCAACGAAGAAATAAGGTTTATTAGAAACCAAGCCGACAAGTACGGTAAGGTCGTAGAGAGCCACGCTATGTTTATAAGTGGTGCAAGAAGGGCAATTCAAGGAAGGATTGATTCTATTGCTCATATGACCGTTGACGCACCTTATACCTTAGAAGATGCTAAAAATATGGTTGAAAATAATGTAGCTATCATCCCAACTCTTTCTATAGGCAGTTATCTTGCTATGAACTGCGGTAAAGCAGGAAGTCCTGACCATCCAGAATATAAGTTTTATAGAAAAATGCTTGAAAAATACGTTAAGCCGAATTTATGTAAGGCAACGATTCCAGAAATAAGGCACTGTTATACAAAATTTTATGACTTTATATGGAATAAGATAGAAAATCGAAGTATGCCAGGAATCGGACGTGTTTATCCGGATCGTATTCATGGTTTCGGTATACAGGCTCCAAAGAGCTTTGAGAACTTCAAGACTGCCAAAACAAAGGTTGGTATGGGTACGGATGGCGGTACCGGTATAACTTTTAGCGGTTCATTTGAAATTGAATTTGAAGGCTATAAGCGATATGGCTATTCGCCAGCTGAGATTCTAAGGAAGGCAACCTTGGAAAACATGGAAATACTGGGTCTTGATCACGAGCTTGGCAGTTTAGAATCAGGAAAATATGCCGATATGGTTCTTTTAGGTAAAAACCCGCTAGAGGATATCACTGCCATTCATGACATCAAAAAAGTCTTTAAGGACGGACGCTGCTACATCGACAATGAATAACCAAATCATCCCCCCAGACCCTTTAAAAGTAAACATCAATATTTATAACATGTTTACTTTTATTAGGTACGCACTGCAATGCAAGTTCCAAGCTCTCCAATAGGCACTTTATTCTTAAAATCCGGCCCATTTTTCACAAACTTAAAATCCTTTAAAGCCTTTGTAAATACAGCTATTTAATAGATTCTTTCCTTCTTATTCCTACAACACTCTCCACATGCGTCGCTCGGCTGTGAGGAGGATACACATTTCCCCATGGTACAGTCGATTTAAGCCTTAAAAATGCGTTTTCAAGGCCAGCTTCACTTGACTCTACTTCTCCAAAGCATATCACATCTTACTTTTTTTAATGACTGGAATCCAAATTTCACTCTGGAAATGAGGTGAATCAAAATCCTCATTTTCATCACACCAAAGCAACTCTGGCCCCTTGGTAATTTCATATCCCGATACAGGTAGCCATTCAGCTCCAATTCTAGCCCAAGTGGTTTGCAGAGCTTCTGGAAAAGGACCAACTGTAGTGAAAACGGCCCATGTTGAAGCTGGAACAGAATACAAGTCCCATTTTCCCATATAATCTTGCGTAGTTGCCACACCAATAAAATGATCTAACTCAGTACCCTCAGCTCGACCTTCATCAAAGTTTACTGACGCATTCAAAAGCCCTTTTGGTTCCATATCAGAAAACATTACCAAGTCTTGAATATCCTCTTCTGAAAGGCTATCGTACATAGCTTGAATTTCAGGGTTAACGCCTTCGTAAATTAGTTTGATCCTTTTTTTAAGGCCTATAATGTTAAAAGCCCCTTTTTCAATAATTCGATAATCCATATCGCTACCTCCTTTTACGGTTAACTGGAAGGTCATGGGTAGAACCGCTTTTAGGGCAGCCTTATTTCTTCTTGCTTCTTTAGGGGGTATACCATGAAATCTATGAAATGCTCTTGTGAAGGCATCTGGAGAATCGTATCCGTATTCCATGGCTAGGTTTATAATCTTAATATTAGACCTGCATAATTCTAAAGCTGCCTGAGTCAAGCGTCTATACCGAATATATTCGGTCAATGTCATTCCGCTTAAGAATGAAAACATTCTACGGAAATGATACTCTGAACAACAGGCCAGCTGAGCAACTTTCTGAAAATCTATTTCCCTTGTTAGTTCCTTCTCAATATAAGCCATCGCTTCATTTAGTTGTTTTAATGGTTCCATAATCATGACCTCCTTTCATGTTTATGATATCAAATTTGGATGGTAACGACCCTACATATCCTGTGCAGATGGTGCAGGATAGCAAATTGCTTATATCAAACAACATGCACAACTGTCAATATGGCATATTTTACAATGGCGCAAAATTGTATTCATCAGATTCCCTAAATGCTGTTAAATGTATTGGACGCTAAACGTTTCCTAGTCATAAGAATTCTACTACTTCATAATACCTTTTTTATGGATTCATACTGTCGTCTGCAAGTAATTTATCGGTTTAGGTTTTTCTCCCCATAATAACTGTGTCAATGGTTTCATAGAATTCATCATACTCTGTATCTTCTATATTTACATATTCCTCAATTCTAATTTTTCACTTTTAAGATATTTACCTTTAATATTCTAAACACTTATTTTATATTTATCTTCAAACAACTCCACTAGCCCTTTTTTATCAAACACCATTTTGTTTATCTATAC
>JAKSBP010000079.1 GCA_022361035.1 Clostridia bacterium | reverse complement strand
TGTCTGCTTTCGTTTATTAAGTTTGTAACTCATACATCTATAACTGTTTAATATAATAATTACTAAATGAAAAGAAATAGTACCACTATAAAGCATGCTTATAAAATAGCATGCTTTAAAATTTTTAAAAAATTAGACTCAAGTATTGAAAGTGTAAGTATAAATAATTGCCGAGGAAGTTATTAGTTTATATGGTCTAGGAAAAGGATTTAAAAATCTTTAATTTGTAATATTTAAATCATAAATCTTTTAATTAGAAAATTTTTCTATAGTAAAAAGTAAAAAATAAAATGAACTCAAAATATAAAATAACAAACAACATAAATAGTCAAAATACCACAGGAAGCAATTGACAAAATTTACAAAGATGCTAAAATTGAATTATATAGAATATTTTAAAATATCAAAAAAGTAAAATAATCTTAAAGAATATGAAAACTGGGGTAGGGATAATATGATTTTTATAGTAAATAGCAAACTATAAGCCTGTTTTAATCTAAAAAACTGTAGAGAAAAACAGGCTTATATATTAATGAAAAGAGCTATCGGAGCTAGCATATCCGATTTAAATAGCTTCTTAGCAATTAAAAACAAAGGGGGAAAATTCTATGTCAAAATATTATGTTTTAGATGTAGATAGGGTATTCGATTATATTCAGAAAGAGTTAAATTATTTTGACCATGATGCTGACGTTGAGTGTAATGAAATCGGTGATGGTAATTTGAACTTAGTATTTAGGGTTGTGGATAAAAAACATGGCAAAAGTATTATAGTAAAGCAGTCTCTTCCCTATGTCCGTTGTGTGGGGGAAGAATGGCCATTAAATATCAATAGAGCTGAGATAGAGAATAGGATTTTAAAAATAGAATACAATTTAACCAATGGGCTGGTTCCAAGGGTATATAAATTTGACCCCGTTATGTATGCTACCCTAATGGAAGATTTATCAGACCATGTAATTATGAGAAGGGGCCTTATGGAGCTTAATCAGTATCCAAGGTTTATTGATCAAATAACTGACTTTATGGTAAAAACCCTGTTGATGACCTCTGATATAGTAATGGACCATCAAGAAAAGAAGGCCTATTTAAAGGACTTTATAAATCCCGAATTATGCGACATTACTGAAGCCTTAGTATATACAGAACCTTTTTACAACGCTGAGAGAAACAAGATAGATGATTTTTTAATTGAATTTATGGAAAATAACGTATGGAATGACAAGGAGCTAAAATTAGAAGTAGCCAAATTGAAATTTGACTTTATGACAAATGCCCAGGCACTACTTCATGGCGACTTACATACGGGAAGTATTTTTGTAAAGGAAGACAGTACCAAGGTTATAGACCCTGAGTTTGCTTTTTATGGACCTATGGCCTATGATATCGGAGCTTTAATAGCCAATTTAGTAATGAACTATATTTCAACCGATGCGAGAATAGAGAACAGAGAAAGGTGTGATGTTCATAATGAATATTTATTAAATACTATGAGGGATGTAATTGACCTATTTAAGGAAAAATTTCTAAGGCTATTTGATGAAGTTGTCACTGATGAGATGGCAAAAACACCTGGATTCAAAGAATGGTATTTGGACAATGTTATAATTGATACAGCGGGAGTTACCGGTTGCGAAATGATTAGAAGAACTGTTGGTCTTGCCCATGTTCAAGACTTAGATGATATTCCAGACATAGATAAACAAGCCCAGGCGAAAAGGACAAATGTCTTTATGGCAAAGGATTTCATTATGGAGAGAAAAGTTATTAAAACTGGACAAGATTTTGTAGATATGGTTAAAAGATATTATAAATAGGAGGTATTAGCATGAATATAATTATTCCTGCTACTTTAAATGAAAAAAAGGATGCAATGATTTTATTAGATCAAACATTACTACCTGTTGAGAAAAAATTTATAGAGGTCAAGGAGTTGGAGGACACCTGGGAAGCTATAAAAAAACTGCGTGTTAGAGGAGCACCGGCTATTGGTGTGGCTGCTGGATTTGGTATTTATCTTGGAGTTAAAGATTCAAGGGCAGATAATTTTGAAGATTTTTATAGGGAGTTTATGGAGGCAAAAAAGTATTTAGCTTCATCAAGGCCTACGGCGGTTAATCTGTTTTGGGCCTTGGATAGAATGGAAAATAGACTGCTTAGAGAACAGGAAAGAAGTATAGAAGAAATAAAAGAATCCCTACTTGAGGAAAGTGAGAGGATATTTAAGGAAGATCAAGATATGTGTAAGTCAATTTCAGAGTATGGTCTAAGTCTTCTTAAGCCTGAAATGGGATTATTGACCCATTGTAATGCTGGGGGTATCGCTACATCTGGCTATGGAACAGCCTTGGGTCCAATGTATTTGGGCCATGAAAGGGGCTATAATTTTAAAGTTTATGCTGATGAAACTAGACCACTGTTACAGGGTTCAAGATTAACGGCCTGGGAGCTAAATCAAGTAGGTGTAGATGTAACAGTGATATGCGATAACATGGCTTCAATCGTCATGAAAGAGGGAAAAATTGATGCCATATTAGTTGGTTGCGATAGAGTTGCTGCCAATGGTGACACTGCAAATAAAATTGGAACATCTGGCCTTGCCATACTGGCTAAGGAGTATAAAATCCCATTCTATGTTCTAGGACCAACTTCTACAATTGATATGAAGGCTAGGACTGGAAAGGATATTGACATCGAAGAAAGGGGCAGCAAGGAGATATATAATGGATTTGGAAGGCAGACTGCACCAAGTGAAGTAAAATTCTATAATCCTGCCTTCGATGTGACAGATCATAAATATATTACAGCCATCGTAACAGAAAAGGCTATATTAAGACCGCCCTTTGAAGATAATCTTAAAAAACTATTTGAGTAATAATATATAAAATGTAGTTTCTTGGGCTTGGAATAAAAAATATTTTAGGGATATAGATAAGGAAAGGTGATACTGTGCTTCCCATAAGAAGAAAAAAAGAGATTACAAAAATTATTAGAGAGAAGAAAAGTGTCACCGTAATTGAACTGAGCCAGCTATTTGAAGTATCAGAAGAAACAGTAAGACGGGACCTAGCCCAGTTGGAAAAGGAAGGCATATTGAATAGAGTATATGGAGGAGCATATATAGTAGATGGAGTACAAAATGATGTAGATATAAGCTTAAGGAAAAACATATGCAGTGAATCAAAGGAAAAAATAGCAAGTATTTGTAGGGGATTAATAGAAAATGGTGATTCAATAATACTGGACGCATCGACCACCTCCCTTTATATTGCAAGAAGAGTTATGGATAGAAATATCACAGTTATAACTAATTCCTTACAGATAGCTAATATTCTAGAGGAAGTAAGTAATATTAAATTAATATTAATTGGAGGTAGCTTTGATAGAAAAACCCTATCCTTTTATGGAAGGAATGCAGAAATGTTTGCTCAGAAATATTTTGCCGATAAAGTATTCATTTCATGTAGAGCCTTGAATTTAGATAGGGGAATTATGGACTCAAATGAACATTTTGCAGAGATGCGAAGGGTCTTTTTAAACCAAGGATGTCAGATAAATTTAGTAGCTGATTTTTCTAAGTTTGATAGAATAGCTTTTATTCATTTTGCAGACTTTGACAGAATCAATTCTATAATAACAGATAAAAGATTAGAGGATGAATGGCACATATTCATGAAAGAAAAAGGGATTACGATATTTGATGGGGATATAAGGGGTGTAGAATAACAATACCAATAATGGAAGTCAAGGGGTGATAGGGTGGGCAAATGTCTTATGGAGGACCAGGTTAAAAGAGACATATGTGATATTGGAAGAAGAATGTACATGAGTGGATTTGTAGCTGCAAATGACGGTAATATCAGTGTGAAAATAAGTGATAACCAAATAATAACCACTCCAGCTGGGGTTAGTAAAGGTTTTATGACCCCTGAGATGCTTTGTACTATTGATTTAAAGGGAAATGTAATTAAGGGGAAAAGTAAGCCCTCCTCTGAAGTAAAGATGCACTTAAGGATATATGAGGAGAATCCAGAAATAGGAGCAGTAACCCATTCCCATTCTCCCTATGCAACGGCCTTCGCAATAGCTAGAAGGCCAATGGATAGAGCTTTGTTGCCCGAGGCTATAGTTAACCTAGGGATTGTTCCCGTAGCTGAATATGCAACTCCTGGGACGAAGGAAGTGTCGGAATCCATAGCTCAGTTTGTTAAAGACTATAACAGCCTTTTATTAGCGAATCATGGTGCTGTTACATGGGGTATAGATTTAATGCAAGCTTATTTTAGAATGGAAACCCTAGAACATTATGCAAAGATATTATTTATAACGACAATTTTAGGTGATGCCAAGGAACTGTCATCTAATGATGTAAGTAATCTATTGGAAATAAGGAAGAGTCAAGGAATTACCACCGGTGGTATACCAGTGCCACATAATAGTACAAAAAATAAAGAAAATGCTAATGAAGATTTATTAGCCCAAAAAATTGCCGATATGGTTTTAAAAAAGTTAGAGAATAGGTAGGTTGAAATAGGTGTAGATTATAAATTGAAATAATTGAATAAGTTGCATATATATTCCTCTATAAAATTTAAGTTAATTAAGGAATCCTATAATAAAAAAATAAATTAAAGAGTAATATAAAATTATTTAAATGCAAATAATAATTCGAAAGGAGAGTGAATATATGCAATTTTATGATGTTATTGAAAATAGGGTCAGTGTAAAGCAGTTCAAGAACACGCCTATAGATAAGGATAGCTTGGCTAGGGCCATAAACTCGGCTATGAGGTCACCTTCATGGAAAAACAATACCTCATACAAGTTTATACTAGTAGATGACCCTAGGGAAAAGGATATGTTGGCTGAGTCTATAATTAATGACACAAATGAAGCTGAAATGGCAGTTAAACAAGCACCTATGGTTGCCGTAGTTGTAGGAGATCCGGCTAAATCAGGCGTTATGGAAAATAAAGAATATTATTTAGTAGATGGTGCTATAGCTATGGAGCATTTCATGCTTGCAGCAACCAATGAAGGTTATGGAACTTGCTGGATTGGCTCATTAGATGAAGATAAAGTACGCCAGGCCCTAAATATACCAAGCAATTATAAAGTTGTTGCTATGACTCCAGTAGGAGAGAGTGCTAGGGAGTTTCATCACAATGATAAAAAGGATGTAAGAGAATATGTATTTCTAAACAAATGGGGAGATTCATATACTGAAACCTATTCGTAGGTACCATGCTTTAGGACTATTCTATAAGATTGAAAAACATATATGTGGTAGAATAATATAGATATTTTTTGTAAAATGTTTATGATTTTATCTAATATTTTAAGTCCCCAATCCATATGTATATGGGGACTTAATTTAAATAAGCTCCTTGAGCAAAGATTAAACATGGAGGCTTTGCTCCAGATAAAAAACCCCCGCCCTATAGACGGGGAAACTTAATTCATAAAACTGGAAGTAATTAGTTTTTATTTTCTTTTTAGCGGTTAAATATACAAGTTTTTCCCACTACCTCAAAGCATTTATTGCAGGACACGCATTTAGCCTTTGTAGTATCTCCCTTTGCCCACCGATTAATTAGATGGGGTTCACATAAGAGTGGGCGACATAGGGAGAAATATTCAATATCTGTATTATTTAATATTTCATCCATTACATCAATACTTCTATTCCCACCTACTAGTATTATTGGAGTATCAACTTCTGAGGCTATCCTACGGGCATGCTCTTTAAAGTAGGATTCTTTTTCCTTAGAATTAACCTTGATTCTTACTGGACCTTCATTTGGCTTAGAGGATGCACAGCCCCCGCTTATTTCTATACCATCTATACCCATTTCACTTAACTTTTTTGAAGTATAGAGACTTTCCTCAAGGGTCAGCCCATTATCCATAAAATCACCACAATTGACTTTAATAAGTATGGGAAAATCTTTACCTACTTTTTCTCTGACTGCTTCATAGATTTCAAAAATAATTCTCGACCTATTTTCTATACTTCCACCATATTGGTCGTTTCTTCTATTGTAGTAGGGATTTAAAAATTGACTTAATAGGTATCCGTGGGCTCCATGGAGCTGTACACCGTCAAAGCCTGCTTTTTTAGCCCGAAGACCTCCATCGGCAAAGGCCTTTATCAATACCTTTATTTCCTCTTTGGTCATTTCATCAGGTATAACTTTAGTTACAGAGTTTTCAACTGAAGATGGTCCCCAAATTATCCTTTTTCCCAAATCAAAATTAGTTTGAGAGCCTCCATAGGCTATTTGTAGTATTATTTGAGTATCGTATTTATGAACCATATCTGTTAAAGCTCTATACTCTTCGATAAAGGAATCGTTATAAATTCCCATCATACCTGGGTTAGGTTGTTCATCTTTAGTAACAAAGGCATAGCCAGTTATTAAAGCTCCTATACCTCCATCAGCTAAGTTTTCATAGACCTTAAATAATTCCTTTGTCATGTGGCCCTTTTTATCGGCTAATTCTTCCCATGTAGCTGAGCGAATAAATCTGTTTTTAAGAGAGATATTTGACAATTGTGTTCTGTCGAATAAAGATTTCATTAAACCAATCCTTTCATTTTTGGAATAGAGAAAATTTTTTAAAACTTTACTATCTACTATAGTGAAATAAACTCAAAGGTTAGTTCATACATATCAAAAAATCACATAAACACTGATATTTTTAATGTGCATAAATTTAAGTTTGACATTGTTTCACTATACTATTTATAGTTTATAGAGATTAAAAATTATACCACAAAAGATGGAGGTGCATGATAAAAATTTAGTTTCTGTATTTTTCTTTAATTAATTTTATTATACTTTTAAGAGGAATATTATTACAAGTACAGTCTTTTTTGTAGTATAATTTACTTAAAAATAGAAAAATATGGAATAATTATATCATGAAAGCAAAAAAATATCATAAAAATTTCCTTAATTAGTATATAATGTTTATAGCGAGGAAATTGCTTAACTATCTTTTAAAAACTTTGTTTCTATATACAGCTTATAAAGCTTTAGAATTTTCTGCTATGTATTATACAATTTTGCTAATTTACAGCTATGAAAAATTTTATAGTAATAGATGATTGTAATCTAGTAATAGGAAGGTGATAAATGTTGATTGAATATTAAAGGAAAAAATTATGAGAGAATTAGGTTTAAGTTTTGAAAGGATAAAAAGTAAATGGAAGACCTCAATACTACTTGGTTGTAATAATAGTCATAAAAAGTTTTTTGAGTTTCAAAGAGTTATCTATGATGTAAAGTAGTACTAAATGAAAAACTTTGTCAATTAAAAGAGGATGTTTTAATTAAGTGAACTCTATATTTCTAAAGTTCCTCCAAGTATTGGGTATATTATTATAAAAATTTAAGAAATTATTTCCATTATTGGAATTGATAAAAAGTAATCTAATAGACATTTTGTAAAGGGTAGGGAATATTTTGAATAAATTCTATTGCTTATCAATATACCATAAAATTAACATATCTTGAAGGAATATTTGCGAAATTGTAGAAACAATTAATAGGGAATTCTAATATATTTTATTTAAAATTACTTAATATAACAGCATGGTTAAACTGACAATTTAAAACAAAATTAAGGGGTAATGGCTTTATGACATATGATAATCTAACTAAAAAAGAATTAATACATAAACTTAATAAATTCGATAGATATATTAAAGAATTAGAAGACGAAGTATCAAGATATAAGCAAAAGGAAATGGGCATTAATAAAACTATTAGCGAACAGATAAATATGATTACTGTTTTAGAAAACATAATTGATTTAATTCCTATTGGAATTATGATGCTGGATAAAGATAGGAATATTGCTGATGTAAATAAAACCCTAATTAATTTAGTATTTAAAGGACGAGAAGAATTGATAGGATTAAAGACTGGAACGGCATTAAGATGTATAGAAAGTGCCAATGGTTGTGGATGTTCTTCTGTTTGTCATACCTGTCCATTAGATAATTCTATGAAATATACATTAAATACAGGAAATTCAATATTCAACTTACAGATACCTACCAATTTGCTTATAGATGATGAAGAGATTAGAAGTTTTTGGGTTAGAGTAAATATGATGAGAATCATGGTAGGGGAAAATAAGCGTGTAATTATGACTATTGAGGATATCAGTACAGAAAAATCTATGGAAAGATTAGAAAAAGAGTGCAGACAAAATCAACAGGAACTAATTGAATTAAAGGAATACGATAGATTTAAAACTCAATTTTTCTCAACTATATCCCATGAACTCAAAACTCCACTTAACATTATTCTGGGAATCGTTCAACTTCTAGAAAGAACAGATGAACTAGCTATAAAAAAATCTAATAATAGCTCCTTTGAGAAGCATGTAAAAATGATGAAGCAAAATTGTTATAGGTTACTAAGATTAGTTAATAATTTTATTGATATTACAAAGTTTGATTCAGGCTTTATGAAAATGAATTTCAAAAATCACAATATCATTGAAGTTGTAGAAGATATTACTTTATCTGTGGTTGACTATTTAAAGAGCCGGGATATTACTCTCATATTTGATACTGAAATGGAAGAAAAAATCATTGCATGTGATGTAGATAAAGTAGAAAGAGTTATGCTTAACTTGCTTTCCAATGCAGTTAAATTCACCGAAGCTGGTGGCAAAATAAGTGTCAATATATATGAGGGGGAGGAAAAGGTTATTATTAAAATAAAGGATACAGGAATAGGTATTCCAAAGGGAAAAATAGATAAAATATTTAATAGGTTTGAGCAGGTAGATTCATGCTTGAGAAGAAGACAAGAGGGTAGTGGTATAGGACTATCCTTAGTGAAATCTATTGTGGAAGCCCATGATGGTGAAATTAGTGTAGCAAGTGAATATGGAGTAGGGAGTGAATTTACAATAGAAATTCCTGTTAGATATGTAAATAGGGATACTCTGGTAAAGGAACAATTGATATTGCCAGTTCAGTCAAATGTAGAGAGGATAAACATAGAGTTTTCCGACATATACTCATAAAGGAATAATATATGTTATAGATTATTTGTTAGTTCTTATGAAAAAGGTAGATTTTAAGGAATTTGTAAGACTTGGGGTCTGAGAAATAATAAACCATGTATAATATTGATATGGAGATGTTATACATGGTTAAGGCCCTTAATAAGTTTCAAACTTCTGCGTTAATGCTGAAATTTCCATTCCTTCATTACCTCAGACTTGCAAGTTTGTTAAAGTTTATCATTTTGTTATCTATAAAGATATTCAACTTTTCTTTTAAGTTTGTTAATCTTTAAAGTTACTTATCTATACAAGTAAAAGAAATCCTTAACCTCTAATAATTGAAATAGCACTATAAATTAAGAGTAAGCCCATAAGTATATTGAAATATCTTCTATACTTAGATAAAAATCTCTGAAATATTATACCGAAGGCAGCCCAGCACAAAGTAGATACAAATGCCAACGAGGCTAAAAAAATAGAAAAGAGAAATAGAGATACATTTGATTTATAATAGGGAATAATAAAGGTAGACATTACTGTTATACCGTAAAGTATGCCCTTTGGATTGACAAATTGTATTGCCATCCCCGTAAAGAATGAAACTAATTGTCTATTATCTTCCGAAGAGACTTCCTTGTTACTCTTCATTATTTTTATGGCTAGATAAGTCATATACCCTGCACCTAATAATCCCATAAAGCCTCTAATCTTTGGTAGAATATTAAATAATATAAGGTTGAAATAGCTAGATAGCAGAAGTATAATAAAGAAACCCGTAAAAACACCTAGTATAAACTTAAAGTTCTTTTTAAAGCCAAACCTATTGGCATTTGCCATGGACATTATATTATTAGGACCTGGGGTAAATGTTACTACGAAGGCATAGGATAAAAATGGTACGAGCTTAAACATGAAAATTCCCCCTTTTTTTCAAAAGTATGATATAATACACTAAACGGACATTAAAAAACACTGCTATAGATTATATTATACAATAAATGCATTATGATGCACAAGGGGTGGGGGGGGAGAAATCTTTTTGAAAAATTTAAATTTAGTTATAGCTAAAAATTTAAAATCCATACGAGTGTCAAGAAAGCTCAGCCTTGATAAAGTAGCAAATCTTACTGGTGTGAGTAAAAGTATGCTTGGACAGATTGAAAGGGGAGAAACAAATCCTACTGTTACTACCGTTTGGAAAATTGCTAACGGGCTTAAAATATCATTTACTGCCCTCATAAAGGAAGAAAAACCTTCTATTCACATAGTTTCAAAGGAAGATGTAGGGTCCATTATAGGAGGTAATCACAGGTATAAGGTTTATCCTATATTTCCCTTTGATGAAGAAAAAAGGTTTGAAATTTATACAATAGAATTAGAATCAGGAGCAATACTTATGGCAGAGGGCCATGGAGGGGGGACAGAGGAATATATAAACGTATTTAATGGAGAGCTTACATTAACTGTAGGTAGTGATAAGTATGTAATAGGGGAAGGAGGCGCGATAAGATTTAATGCAAATAAAAAACATATATATGAAAATAAGAGTGGCCAATTAACAGTTTTAAGCATGATAATCTACTATCCTCCTATAGGGTCATAGATTCATGTGAGGAGTATAACCTAACGTAAACTTTTTAGCCCATATAACAAAGCTGCTTCTCAAATTATAATAAGTAGCAGTGTCTAGTAAATATGGATAGTAGAGTCTTCAAAGACTTTATTTTTTTCCTTTGGCACATGTATTAAAATGAAACACGTGTATTAAAATAAAACGCTTTTCTTGGACTTAAATTTAAAACATGTTCTAAAATAGAACAAGCTATCATAAAAAATTGTTATTCCTATAAGATTTATTACTGATGTATTTAAATGAAAATGATAATACTTAGTAAAATCAAAAGCTATGTTTCTCCTACATTACGCTGGTATAAAAATTGCTTATGTATATTCTAGAAAGATATACGACTTGAGAGTAAAAAATATTCATTGAAAAAATGTAGAAGATTTCATTATTTTCTAGTGAATATTTTTAGTTTTGAGATTGGATATCTATGGATAATCCCTTTTAAACCTTAATAAATTTCAAAAAGAAAATAGTTAAAGTCTCTACATTTTTTTCTTTAAAATAATTTATTAATCTTTAAAGTTGATTACCTATAAGATTAATTCTTAAATTTTCAGTAGGTATCTATTTAGAATAGGTAATAATTAAGCATTGTTGAAAAACTATAAAATTTAAACTTAGTAGGGGGAACTGTTAATGGAACTACAAAAAAGTCTTAGCTTGAAAAGGAAAAAGGATAACGATATCAAATTTGTAATTATTGCTTTATATGTATTTTCTTTAATTTTATTTGGGTTTTTAATGGATACACCGCAGGAAATATTTAAAGGAATATATAATATACTAATAGAAAAAGATATATTAATAACCGACTATATAGGTATAGGAGGTATGGGTGCAGCCTTTGTAAATTCAGGAGTCTTAACATTAATGTTTATCTATATACTTTATAAGTTAAAAATTAACTTTAATGGAGCAACTATTGCATCCCTGTTTTTGATTGCAGGATTCGCCCTCTTCGGCAAGAATCTTATAAATGTATGGCCCATAGTTATAGGGGTTTATCTATACTCAAAAGTACAAAAAGAAAAATTCTCTAAGTATATTTATATAGCTCTATATGGAACTGCACTGGCACCCTTTGTTACACAGATGATGTTTAGCACAACGGCCTCATTTCTTATTAGATTGTTATTGAGTCTATTAGTGGGAATAAGTATTGGTTTTGTACTCCCTCCTCTATCATCCTACTTAGTGAGAGTTCACCAAGGCTTCAATTTATATAATATTGGTTTTACTGCAGGAATGATAGGGACACTATTCGTTTCAGTTTTTAAATCCTATGGTTTTGCACCAGATCCTAGATTGGTTTGGACAACTGGAAACAATGGAGTTTTAAGTGTATATCTATATATTATATTTTTATCAATGATAGCTGTTGGATTTTATATGAATAATAGGTCTTTTAAAAATGTAAAGGATATAACGACTTATTCAGGAAGACTGGTATCAGATTTCGTTATGTTGGAGGGATTTAACCCCACATTAATAAATATGGGGATCAATGGGATACTTGCCACGAGTTATGTACTACTTGTTAATGGAGATTTAAATGGACCTACCATTGGAGGAATATTTACTGTAGTTGGATTTGGAGCATTTGGTAAGCATCCTAAAAATATACTACCTATATTTTTAGGAGTGTTTCTAGGTTCCTTAACTAAAATGTGGGCTATTAATGACCCAGCTATACTTCTAGCTGCTCTATTTGGAACTGCCCTAGCACCAATTGCAGGAGAATTTGGATGGAGATATGGAGTTGTGGCTGCTTTTGTACACTCATCTGTCGTTCTTAATGTTGGAGTATTACATGGAGGTTTGAATTTGTACAACAATGGTTTTGCCGCTGGGATAGTTGCTGCTATTTTAGTACCTATAATTGAGGCTTTCAGAGAGGATGAAGTTTGATGAAACATATTAAAAAGAGAGTTTGTAAAATAATTGATGAGTTAATAACATATTTTTTTGTTATAGGAGCAACTAATATAGATATTAATTTGCAAGAGAAAGAAGACCACTACAAGATTCTTTTAAGGGGAAACTATACTACAAAGGATAAGAGTAAAATAGAAAAGCTAGTAAAATATCTAAAGTGTGATAAACAAGAGGAGATGGAAGAGTATTATTGGGAACTGGCAGGGGAATCCGATGTCGATACGGAACTTACACTAGTTGGGATGATGACGGATAATGCGGAGATTAATATTAGCGAAGATATGATAGAAGTAGTGTTATATAGGTACAAATAGTTAAAGGTGGACAATTTGAAGGAATATCTTAATGTCGGCATGGGTATATTTAATGAAATATTACCTCTATCTAATCCTAGAGCGATAATTGAACTAGGATGGGTTTCTCATTAAAAGGGTAGGAGCTTATGCTTTGTTAATAAAAGACAATAGGCGTAGTAATAAAATATAAAGGTAACCAACTTGAATATTTTACATTTAAGTTGGTTATTTTTATATATTTTTTATAGGTTGAAACTTATCTAAGCAGTTCTATTACAGAATTTATTAAAAGTTTTAATAAATTCTGTAATAGAACTATAAAATTTTCCACAGCAATAGAAATAAATTTTTATTACAATGTTGAATGAATTCCAAATTTCATATAGAATGATATTATATTAAGTAAATTCAATAATTATTGGCTGGAAATCTTTGCTGATGTACGTAACTTTAAAAGCTTTAAAACCCTATCTTTAAAATACATTCTACTTTAAATAATTGGGCTCGGGATAATATTGGAATGTACAATCCCCTTAATTATTAAAGGTTTTAAAAAATTGATTGATTAAGTTTAGAGATTTAGGTTAACCAAAATAAATATTAGACATAAAAGAGAGGTTATAGACATGGTTAAAAAAACAGGGATAAATATGGGAGCAGTGAAAATTAATAATAGAGCCTCAATTCTCAAACTACTTAAAAATAATGGAGCTATGTCAAGAAAGGATATAGCAAATATATTGCAATTGACTCCAGCTGCTATCACTATTCTTACAAATGAAATGAAGGAAGAGAATATCTTAATAGAAAGGGGAGAGCTGGAGGAAGATAAAAGGGTAGGAAGAAAAAAGATATTGATTGATATAGACTACGATTATAAATATGTTATTGGAATAAATATGGGATTTGATTGTATTAATCTAGGGATAGCAAACCTAAAGGGAGAGATAATCATAAGCAAGTCCATTAATACAGATAGGAGTATAAAGCCCAAGGAGATTCTAAAGAGAGTTTCCAATGAGTCTATAGGAGTTCTTTGGAAGGCTGGTGTTTTAAAGGAAAAAGTACTAGGAGTGGGAGTTGGTATAGTTGGCCATGTAGATGAAGTAGATGGAATAAGTAAGGGGGTTTATGGATTATGGAAGGAAGAAGTTCAAATAAAAAAGATTTTAGAAGAAGAATTAGGATTGAAGGTAGTGGTAGATAACAATGTGAGAGCCCTTGCCTTGGGAGAGATAGATTATGGAAATAGCAGCGATTTACAGAATATACTATTTATTAAGTATGGTCCAGGTATAGGCTCAGCTATCATAATAAACAAAGAAATTCATTATGGAAGTAGCAATAGGGCAGGGGAAATTGGCCACTCAATAATGGATTCTAATGGAAGGCTGTGTCGATGTGGTAAAAGGGGATGCCTTGAGGCTGTAGCTTCGCCAAGTGCAATAATCACCTCTGCTGAGGAGATTTTTTCCCAGGATAATACTCCGAAACTATATAAGAAATGTAATGGAAATATTTCTAATGTCCATATATCTAATATACTTGAAAGTGCTGAAGAAGGAGATGAGGCAGTTATAGAGCTTATTAAGAGGGCTGCCCACTTTATGGCCCTTGCTGTTATTAATGCTATGGGTATTATCGATCCTAAAAAGGTAATTTTTTATGGAGGGGCCTTTGAAAATAAAGCTTTTTATGGTGAATTTATAAAATTTATGGAGAAAGTATCTATGGAAGAGGATGTAGAAAAAATTATTGGCTTAAGTAAGCTGAAAAATAGAAGTAACTATATTGGAGGAGTAGCTTTAGCTATAAGACAGTTTTTCTTTAACATAGGTGGTGTTTTTTAAAGCTGCTTTTTAAACTTAAAGTCTAAATATAGATGAGTGATTGAGAATATTAACTTACTCCAGCAGCCACAGAGAATCCTTTAGGCTCATGCTATAAATCTGTTTTTAAATAGGTAATAGAAGGTAAAACAGATTTATA
>JAKSBP010000066.1 GCA_022361035.1 Clostridia bacterium | reverse complement strand
ATCTTTGTCAATTTATAAATGTCTCGCTCAAATACTTTTTTATGAGAAAGGGCTTCATCTATATCTAAATCCATAATTTCATTATTTCTAATTCCAACAGCTCTACCGGATTTATCTTCCATAAGAAGTTCTACTGCCTTTGCTCCCATTCTACTTGCCAAAACTCTATCAAAGGCTGTGGGGGTTCCCCCTCTTTGAATATGTCCTAATACTGTAACCTTAGTTTCTATACCCGTCTTTTCTTCTACTTCCTTTGCTAAGTTAAAGCCATTTCCTATTCCTTCAGCCAGCATGATGATACTATGCATCTTGCCCCTATTCCTTCCATTAATTAGCTTTCTGCATACATCTTCTACTGAGAACTCCTCTTCTGGTACTATTATGCTTTCAGCTCCCCCAGCTAATCCTGCATATAGGGCTATATCTCCACAATGTCTACCCATAACTTCAATTATATTAGCCCTCCCGTGGGAAGTAGATGTATCCCTTATATTACTTACTGAGCTTAGAACTGTATTCACTGCTGTATCAAAGCCAATTGTATAATCTGTATAAGCTAAATCATTGTCTATAGTTCCTGGAAGCCCTATTGTTTTTATTCCCTCATGGCTTAGTTTTTGTGCTCCCTGGAAAGACCCGTCTCCACCAATTACTACAAGTCCCTCTATTCCAAATATATTAAGTACATCCAGTGCTTTCTTTCTTCCCTCTTCAGTTTTGAACTCCTCACATCTTGCAGTCTTTAATATAGTTCCACCCCTATGGATTATATCTCCAACTGAAGATAAATTCATTTGCCTTATGTTGGCATTTATTAAACCGTTATATCCCCCTTCAACACCTATTACTTTTATGTCATTATATATTCCCGACCTTACAACAGCTCTTATCGCTGCATTCATTCCTGGGGCATCCCCTCCACTTGTCAATACTCCTATTGTTTTCAATTATCGTATCCTCCTTTATGAATCTTTAAATTTTCCCTATACTGAAAAGCTTAATCTATGATGATACATTGAACTTATCATCATAGATTAAGCTAAATAAATTTTTATTATATTATATAAAGGTTTTTTCTATATATGCTTCAATTTCCTCAGCACTATCCATATTCATTACTTTATTTGCAAATTTTTTCATTTCTTCATAGCTTAATGACTTAATTAATTTTCTTGCCGGTAATATTGATATTGGACTCATACTAAATTCGTCTAATTCTAATCCAAGGAGTATAGGAATCATCCTTTTATCCCCTGCCATTTCTCCACACATTCCAACCCAAATACCTTCTTTATGTCCATTATCAATTACCATCTTTATAAGCCTTAAAACAGCAGGGTTAAAGGGGTTATAAAGATGATGAATCTTTTCATTCATTCTATCTACTGCCGTAGTATACTGAATTAAATCGTTTGTTCCTATACTAAAGAAATCTACGTGCTTAGCTAAAATATCACTAATTATTGCAGCAGAGGGAACCTCAATCATCATACCTACTTCTATATTAGGAGAAAAATCTACTCCTTCTCTATGCAAATCCTCTTTAACCTCATTAAGTACTTTCTTTGCTTCTAACAGCTCTTCTAAGCTAGAAATCATAGGAAACATAATTTTTAGATTTCCGTACATACTAGCTCTAAGCAGTGCCCTTAGCTGAGTCTTAAATATCTCCTGTCTATCTAAGCACAGTCTTATAGCTCTATAGCCTAAAAATGGATTCATCTCTTCGTCAAATTTTAGATATGAAAGCTCTTTGTCTCCACCTATATCTAAGGTCCTTATTATGGCTGGCCTTGGATTAATCGATTCTAAAACTTCTTTATATGCCATAAATTGTTCTTCCTCTGTGGGAAGAGAGTCCCTATCCATATATATAAACTCAGTTCTATAAAGACCTACTCCCTCGGCATCATTGTTTTCAAGTCCTTTTACATCCTTTGGTGTTCCAATGTTCCCGGCGAGTTCTACTTCTCTTCCATCCTTTGTTACACTTTTTTGGCCCCTTAGAGCTTCTAATTCCTTTTTTTCATTTTCATATGCTTCCTTTAGTCCCTTATAACGATTAACTTCTTCCTTATCTGGATTAATTAAAACTTCTCCTGTTTCTCCATTAAATACTACAAAATCTCCATCCTCTAGTGACACACTCATATCCTTTATACCAACAACGGCTGGTATCTCTAAGGACCTGGCCATTATTGCTGTATGGGATGTTCTTCCTCCAATATCTGTAAGAAAGCCCAGTACTTTTTCTTTATCCATAGTAGCTGTCTCAGAAGGGGTTAAATCCTTTGAAACCAATATAACCTCTTCATCTAATACTGATAAATCAACTACCTTGATACCCAGAAGTTTCCTAAGCACCCTATCGGATACATCCCTAATATCTGAAGCCCTTTCCTTCATATATTCATTATCCATAGCTTCAAAAACAGATACAAACTGGTCAATTATTTGCTTAAAAGCATATTCTACATTTAACTTTTCTGATTCTATTCTATTTATGGTACTTGACATTAGCTCTGGGTCCTCTAAAACCAATAGGTGTGCATCAAATATGGCAGATTTATCCTTGCCAAATTCTTTCATAGCCTTATCTCTAATCTCTATTAATTCTAACTTTGACTTTTCTATAGCCTCTACAAACCTATTCTTTTCTTCCTCTATACTGTCTATTTGCTTTTTCTCTATAGCTATTTCTTCATTTTTTATAACTAAAACCTTACCTAATGCTATTCCAGGAGAAGCACCAGTTCCTTGAACCATCTTAACACTCCTTTCTAAGCCTCGTTAAACTTTGACTCTACAAGTTCAACTAAAGCTTCCATAGCCTCTTTTTCATCTACACCATTTACTACAATCTTTACTTCGTCACCCTTTTTAAGACCTAAGCTTAGTATGTTCATTATAGACTTTGCATTTACTGATGAACCTCTTGCTTCAATGCTTATCTGAGAATTAAACTGTGATGCTGTTTTTACAAAAATTGCAGCAGGTCTTGCATGTAATCCACTTTCATTTGATATTGTTACTAATTTTTCCATTTTAATTCCTCCCCATATTCTTATTATTAATTTAAATGCCCATACCTATAAATTTAAATTAAAAACTTTTCAGTTTTTTGATAATTATTGTATATTGAAAAAATATCTACTTTATTTTTATAATATTTTCTTCTCTAACTTCTACTTCTATTCCTGCTTCAAAGGATACCGTCTGTCCTTCTGAAAGATTTGTAAGAATAATCGGTGTAATAGTAGAAGGTGCTTTTTTCTTAACCTTATCTAAATCTACCCGAAGTATTGGCTGGCCCTTTTTTACTCTTTCCCCCTGATTAACAAGGGCTTCAAAACCTTCCCCTTCAAGCTTCACTGTATCGATACCAAAGTGAATTAAAATCTCTCGATTATTATCTGCAACAATCCCTAGGGCATGTTTTGTTGGGAATAATGTGGCTATTTTACCATCTACAGGGGATACTACCTCACCTGTTTTAGGCTCTATAGCAAATCCATCACCCATCATTTTATTTGAAAATACTTCATCTGGTACATCTTCCAAGGCTATTAGCCTTCCACTTAATGGAGAAACAAATGAATCATCTGCTATAACTTCATTAGCCTCTTCATCTATTTCCTTCAAGGGCTCTATTGACTTGCCATCCATTATGTCTTTAATTTGTGTCCTTAGCTGGTCTGATTTCGTTCCAAATATGGCTTGTATATTGTTGCCAACTCCTAATACACCAGCAGCTCCTAAGGCCTTGAGTCCTTCCTTATCTACTTTCTCTATGTCATTTACACCTATACGCAATCTAGTAATACATGCATCTAAGTTTTTAATGTTTTCCTTTCCACCTAATGATTCTAGAATCTTTACCGCTAAATCTCCTGCCTTTAAATCTCTATTATCGAGCTTTACTGCATCACTTTCATCTTCACGTCCAGGAGTTTTTATATTGAATTTACTTATAGCAAAACGGAATCCAAAATAATAGATTACTGCAAACCCTAAACCTACTAATACAACTAGCCACCAAGCTGTACGGTTTGGCATTACACCAAACAATAGGTAATCTATAACTCCTCCGGAGAAAGTCATACCAATTTTAACATTTAGTATGTGCATAACCATGAAAGATAAACCTGCAAATACTGTATGAACGGCAAATAATAACGGAGCTACAAATAAGAATGTAAATTCGATTGGCTCTGTAATACCTGTTAAGAATGATGTTAATGCTGCTGAAGCCATTATACCTGCAACTAATTTTTTCTTATCTTCTCTAGCCTCATGATATATAGCTAAAGCTGCTGCTGGCAGGCCAAACATCATGAATGGAAACTTACCTGTCATAAATGTACCGGCAGTTAACTCCACATTATCCTTTAATTGTGCAAAGAATATGGCCTGATCTCCCCTTACTAATTGACCTGCTTTACTTACATATTCCCCAAATTCAAACCAAAATGGAGAATAGAAAATATGATGTAGACCAAAGGGAATTAGTGCACGTTCAATTATACCGAAAATAAATACTGATAATGTCTTGTTTGCATCAATCATACTGTGGGAAAAAGCATTTAAAGCATTTTGAATTACAGGCCATACAATAACCATAACAATTCCTAAACCTAGGGAAGATATTGCTGTAACAATTGGTACAAACCTCTTACCCGCAAAGAACCCTAAGTATGGAGGCAACTCAATATTGTAATATTTCTTGTAAAGATTGGCAGCTAAAACACCAACAATTATACCTCCAAACACCCCTGTTTGTAAGGTTGGAATCCCTAAGACGTTTGCATAGGCAAAATCCTGTGATACTAATTCTGGAGTAATACCCTTTAGTACTCCCATTGTAACATTCATTATTAAATATCCTATGATTGCGGCTATTCCTGCTACACCTTCTCCCCCTGCCAAACCTACGGCTACACCAACTGCAAATAGCAAGGGTAAATTAGCAAATACTATCCCTCCAGCCTGTTCCATAACAACAGCTACCAATTGGAACCATTCAGCTCCTAATGCTGGAATCTTCTCAACAAAGCTGGATTTTGAAATGCATTACCAAATGCCAACAATAATCCAGCAGCAGGTAACAAAGCTACAGGAAGCATTAATGCCTTTCCTACCTGCTGTAAAACACCAAATAATCTTTTAGACATCTGTATCTCTCCTTTTTTTAATATAAAAAGGCATGAGCAAAGGGACAAAATAATTAAACATTATTTTATCAAATCTTTTACTCATGCCTGATCGAATCAGTAACATGTAAAATCATATTAATTTTTTATTAAGGATTACAAAGCTGTTTTTCAAATTACTTAATGGTTTATGATAATCAATATATATGCATTTTACCATAAAACGTTTTCTCAATCAACAATTTTTTAAACTTTTCGACCTTTTTATACTGGCCTCGACATTAAGTTATGAATTTATCTTATATAGATGAATGGCAATATATCCTATTTCCCCCTCTGGAATTTTAATTTTTAATGTTTTTTCTATAATTTTTACTATATAATATGCGACATTAAACTCTTTTTTAAGATCATCCTTAAGTTTTTGTAAAAATTCATTTTCATAATATTTCTCATCATAGGACCTATTTATTACTCCAACTAAATGCATGACAAACCTTCTACACATAAAGGAATCCTTATCTAATTTGACATCTAGTTTTTTCTCGACCAAATCCAATATTTCACTTATCATCTTTGAATTTTCTAAGGCCTCACTCTTGCTTCTATCCTTTTTAACTCCATAGATATGAAGGCACAAAAAACCAATCTCACTTTCAGGAATACTAATTTTCAAATCTTCCTCTATTATTAATACTGCTTTTTTAGCCAGCTCATATTCTACTGGATATAGGAGCTCTATTTCAAATAAAAAGGGATTTACTATTTCAATTCCTTCCTTTAACCTTTTTATAGCAAAATTTATATGGTCAATTAGTGCAACGTAAGCATGGGACTCTACCCTTTCTTTCCCTTCAGACTTGAGCATGTCAATTATTTTCTGAGTTGTTTCAATTATTTGAGGGTCTACTGTAGTTATAAAGCTTTCATATTGATCCTTATTAAGTCCCTTTAAAGCTATAAACCTTTCCTCTATATTATCAAAGTTTGTAAGTAAAGTATCCTTTTTTCTACCAAATCCAATTCCTTTGCCAACAAGAATATAGCTTTGATAATTTCTCTGTACTAATAGAACGTTATTGTTTAAAATTTTCTTTATTAGATATCCTTCCATAAAACTCCCCCGGCTAGTTCTGTAAAATTGTAAAATGTATTTTATACTTATATTAAATAATTATATCAATTAAATTCCAAAAAAAACAGATAAATAAAGATGATTTTTGATTGAATTATAATATTTTCAAAAATATGAAACCTCAATCTCCACAGTTTCCAAGGTTTCATAATCTTCCATGATCCATGAGAAAATTATTAGACCATCCATATGGTCATTATGGGATTTGCCTAATTATTTGCCAATGAACTACATTAGCATAGGCAAATCTCCATACTTCACTAAAAGACCCTGTTCAGTCTAAGACATGAAAGGAAAACCCCCATATGCAAAAATGGGAGTTTTAAAAACCGACAAAAATATGAAATTATATGATGGTTCTATTTATTACAAGCTCACCTGCTAAATTTCAATACACCTTTATTTTTTAAGCATTTTATAACCCTGTTGATCTTTTAAGCAAGATGGAAATCTTCCTTTAGAATCTTTTAATTAAGCAGCCTATTTCTCTAAAGCCCTTTTTAAGAACTGCCCTGTATAGGAGCCTTTTACGACAGCCACTTCTTCCGGTGTTCCCGTTGCTATAACGTCTCCTCCCCTGTCTCCTCCTTCAGGACCTAAATCAATAATATAGTCGCAGGATTTTATGACATCAAGATTATGTTCTATGACTACTACAGTATTACCTCCTTCAACTAAACGCTTGAGGAGAATTATCAGTCTATCAACATCTGCCATATGAAGGCCAGTAGTAGGTTCATCGAGTATATAAAAGGTCTTTCCCGTACTCCTTTTGCTTAGTTCAGAGGCTAACTTAATCCTTTGGGCTTCTCCACCGGAAAGCTGAGTTGAGGGTTGTCCTAGTCTGATATATCCTAAACCAACATCATAAAGGGTTTCCAGTTTTCTTTTTATTTTAGGAATATTCTCAAAGAATTCTAATGCCTCCTCAACTGTCATGTTAAGCACATCAGATATAGTCTTACCCTTGTATTTTACTTCTATGGTTTCTCTATTATACCGCTTTCCTTTACATACATCGCACTGAACGTAAACATCGGGCAGAAAATGCATCTCGATTTTAATTATTCCATCCCCTTTACAGGCTTCACATCTTCCACCCTTTACATTGAAACTAAATCTACCTTTTTGATATCCACGTATTTTAGCTTCGGGAACTCCAGCAAACAAATCTCTTATGTGATCAAATACACCCGTATAGGTAGCAGGATTAGACCTCGGTGTTCTTCCTATGGGCGACTGATCTATATCTATAACCTTATCAATATGTTCAATTCCCTTGATACCCTTATGACTTCCCGGCCTTCTTTTAGCTCTATGAAGCTCCATTGCTATGCTTTTATAGAGTATCTCATTAACTAAGGTACTCTTACCTGAACCGGAAACTCCAGTTACACATATGAATATACCTAATGGAAAATCCACATTTATTTTTTTCAGATTATTTTCCCTAGCACCCATTACCTTAATAGCCTTACCATTTGGTTTCCTTCGATTATTAGGTGTTTTAATTCCCTTTATACCACTTAAATATTGGCCGGTTATAGATTTATCGTTGCCTTTAATCTCTTCCACAGTACCCTGGGCTATTATATGTCCTCCATGTTCCCCGGCCCCTGGCCCAATATCTATGACATGGTCAGCAGCATATATTGTATCTTCATCATGTTCAACTACAATTAAAGTATTTCCAATGTTAGTAAGATTCCTCAATGTTGTAAGCAGCCTGTCATTATCTCTTTGATGAAGGCCTATACTTGGCTCATCTAAAATATAGAGAACACCGACAAGACCAGAACCTATTTGAGTTGCCAGCCTTATCCTTTGGGATTCACCGCCGGAAAGGGTCCCCGCCCCACGGGATAATGTTAAATAATCCAAGCCCACATTGGCTAAAAAATTTAGTCTTCCCTTTATTTCCTTTAGTATTTGCTCGGCAATGATTTCACTTTTTCTATCGAGGTCTAAATTATTGAAAAAGTCTAAGGCTTTTCTTACGGATAAATCGGTCATATCGGCAATATTAACGTCTGCAATGGTAACAGCTAAGGATTCATGACTAAGCCTTGCTCCTTTACAACTTTCACATGGGTTAAGGCTCATATATTCCTCTATTTTATTTCTAATATAGTCTGAGTTAGTCTCTCTATATCTTCTTTCTAAATTCTTAACTATACCTTCAAAGGGAGCCTTATACTTTCTAACACCATACTTACTTTCATAACTAAACTGAATAGTCCTTTCCTTAGTACCAAATAGGAGTTCATCGATAAAGTCCTTTTTCAATTCACTAACAGGTGTATTAAGTTTTACAGTGTGCTCCTTAGCTAAAGCTTCTATCATCTGTTGATAATAGCTTCCTTCTCCACTACTTGCAATTGGAGCAATTGCACCTTGTCTTATGGATAAAGCCCTATTAGGTATAACCAAATGGGGATCTACCTTTAAGAGATAACCTATACCCTTACAGGAAGAGCATGCTCCATATGGACTGTTAAAGGAAAACATTCTTGGCTCCAACTCACTAATACCTATTCCATGCTCTGGGCATGAAAATTTAGTGTTAAAAAGCATATCCTCTCCCTTAAGTATGTTAACAATTAAAAGACCATCGGACAATTTAAGTGCAGTTTCTATGGAATCAGTAAGCCTCTTTTGTATACCATCTTTAATAACAAGTCTGTCCACTACTACTTCTATAGTATGCTTCTTATTCTTTTCCAATTGGATTTCCTCAAATACTTCTCTAAGCTGACCATCTATCCTAACCCTTACATAGCCATCTTTTTTTATCTTTTCTAATTCTTTCTTATGTTCCCCTTTTTTTCCCCTAATTACTGGAGATAAAATCTGTATCTTCGACCTATCTTCTAGTTTTAACACTTGGTCAACTATTTGATCAACGGTCTGCTGTGAAATTTCTACACCGCATTTAGGACAATGGGGAATACCTATCCTAGCATATAACAACCTTAAATAGTCATATATTTCGGTAACTGTACCAACGGTAGAACGCGGATTTCTGCTTGTGGTCTTTTGGTCTATAGATATTGCCGGTGATAGACCCTCTATGTACTCCACATTAGGCTTTTCCATCTGACCTAAAAATTGCCTAGCATATGCAGATAAACTCTCAACATATCTTCTTTGTCCTTCAGCGTATATAGTATCAAATGCAAGGGATGACTTTCCAGATCCACTAAGCCCTGTGATTACCACTAATTTATTTCTTGGTATCTTTACATCAATATCCTTAAGATTATGTTCCTTAGCTCCCCTCACAAATATATAGTCTTTAGTCATTATTTCACCCCACGTTTTTAATTATAATTAAGATGAAGAATTATTGAGATTCTTTCTTTTATTCTTAAGCTCTGATATCTTATCTCTAAGCTCAGCCGCCCTTTCAAATTGCAAATCTGCTGCTGCTTGTTTCATCTCAGATTCTAAGCCATCAATAAGCTTGAGCAATTCATCCTTGCTCAACTTGGCATCCTTTTCTATTCCATATTTAACCTCTTCTTCAGCAACCATAGTTGCTTCTATTATATTCCTTATTTCCTTTTTTATAGTCCTTGGAGTAATTCCATGCTCATTATTATATGCTTCTTGTAAAGCTCTTCTTCTATTGGTTTCATCTATTGCATAATTCATAGATTTTGTAATTCTATCTGCATACATTATAACCTTACCCTCAGCATTCCTTGCTGCTCTACCTATGGTCTGTACCAAGGAGGTTTCAGACCGTAAAAACCCTTCCTTATCGGCATCTAGTATTGCAACTAAAGTGACCTCCGGTAGGTCAAGGCCCTCTCTTAAAAGGTTTATTCCCACAAGAACATCAAACTCTCCAACCCTAAGGTCCCGTATAATTTCCATTCTCTGAAGGGTGTCTATATCTGAATGCATGTATTTTACTTTTATACCTACTTCTTTAAAGTAGTCTGTCAAGTCCTCAGACATCTTTTTAGTTAATGTAGTTATTAAGACCCTCTGTTTCTTTTCTACTCTCTTGTTTATTTCACCTATCAAGTCATCTATCTGTCCCTTTACTGGTCTGACATCTATTTGTGGGTCAACTAATCCTGTGGGCCTGATTATCTGTTCTACTACCTTCTTACTATGCTCCCTTTCATAGGGCCCGGGAGTTGCACTAACGTATATCGCTCGATTAACTAAACCTTCAAACTCTTGAAAATTAAGGGGTCTATTGTCGTAGGCCGAGGGCAATCTAAACCCATATTCTACTAAATTTTCCTTTCTAGACCGATCTCCACCATACATAGCTCTTATCTGAGGAATAGTAACATGGGATTCATCGATTACCAATAAAAAGTCATCGGGAAAGTAATCTATTAATGTATAGGGTCTACTTCCAGAGCTTCTTTCTGATATATGCCTTGAATAATTCTCTATTCCTTGACAAAATCCAACCTCTCTTAGCATCTCTATATCATATTTTGTACGCTGGTATATTCTCTGGGCTTCAATAAGTTTACCCTGATCCTTGAATTTCTTAACTCTGTCCTCTAATTCGATTTCTATATCCTTAATTGCCCTTTCCAACTTCTCTTTTACAGTTACATAGTGGGATGCTGGAAAAATTCCCACATGATTTCTTAATCCCACTATCTCTCCAGTCAAAGCATTTACTTCTGTGATTCTATCAATTTCGTCTCCAAATAATTCTATCCTCACGGCATTTTCAGAAGATGCAACTGGAAATATTTCAACTGTATCTCCCCTTACTCTAAAGGTACCCCTAGTAAAGTTTATATCATTTCTCGTATATTGTATATCTACAAGTTTTTCCAGTATTTCATCCCTTCCTTTTCCCATTCCAGGTCTAAGGGAAACACACAGATTTTTATAATCTATTGGATCACCTAGTCCATATATACAAGACACACTTGCTACTATTATTACATCTCTTCTCTCAAATAAGGACATGGTTGCCGAGTGCCTCAGCTTATCTATTTCATCATTAATAGATGCATCCTTTTCTATAAATGTATCACTATGGACAACGTAGGCTTCTGGTTGATAATAGTCGTAATAACTCACAAAAAACTCTACGGCATTATTGGGAAAAAACTCCTTAAATTCACTACATAGTTGGGCAGCTAGAGTTTTATTATGTGCTATCACTAGGGTAGGTTTTTGTACTTTTTCAATAATATTTGCTACTGTAAAGGTCTTACCTGATCCCGTAACACCAAGCAAAGTTTGATGCTTCAAATCCTCATTTATCCCCCTGCTCAATGCCTCTATAGCCTGTGGTTGATCTCCGGTAGGCCTGTAGTCTGAAACAACTTTAAATTTACCCATAGAAACACCTCATATATTAAAATTAGAAGAAATTTATTTTTACATTTTTTTAAGGAAATCTTTAACATCCTTACCATGCAATCAAACACTAGTTCGCCTCTTCGACTAAATTATATACTTCTTTAATCATCAAGTCAATCAAATTATTAAATTTGTATCATATTTTTTCACAATAAAATAGATATCTAAGCTAACATAAAATATACCCCAAAACCTATATCTTAAATCTTTAATTTTTTAGTTTTAATCCTCTATGTAAATCTTTTATATAAATTTTAAATTTTTTATAACAAAATTGAACCAACCTGCATATTATGTAATTATCAGCTTTGTTTAGTAAACTCCTTTAGCCAAATAGATAACCAGGAAACTTCATATTCCATTTTAAGGAGAAGAGCGGAATCTCCTCTGTACAATAATAACAATCAGGGGCAACTTAAGAATTGATAAAAACAATTGTAAAAAATAAAAAGAGTGTATTTTTATTAATCATAATCCCATGTGGAAGAAGGTGAAAAATATGCATTATGAAAATAATGTTCCATACTTTAGATCCTATGTTCACGGAGTTAATATTAAAGTCCCCCTAGCTAATGGTAATTATGCCGCAGAAATCAATTTCGACAATGCAGCTACTACTCCACCTCTTAAAACCGTTTTATACGACATGTTAAATTTCTCATCAATGTATTCTTCTATCCACAGAGGTACAGGATATAAGTCTCAATACTCTTCTCAAATGTATGAAAAGTCTAGGGAAATTGTAGGAAGATTTGTAGGTGCTGATCTAAGGGAGGACACAGTAATTTTCGTAAAAAATACTACAGAAGCCATCAATAAGCTTGCCTATCAATTAAATAGATGCTATAGAAAAAATGTCATCCTTTCAACTAATATGGAACATCATTCCAATGACTTACCTTGGAGGAAAAAGTTTAATGTAGATTACATCGATGTTGACAAAGATGGTCGTCTATCCCTAAAGGATTTAGAATATAAACTAAGGAGATATGGCAATTCTGTTAGGCTTGTTACTATAACCGGTGCCTCAAATGTAACAGGTTATATTAACCCTATCCATGAGATTGCAGAGTTAGTTCATAGTTATAATTCAAAATTATTAGTAGATGCAGCTCAACTGGTAGCCCATACTCCTATAAATATGCAAGGTACAAATCCTAAACAAAAAATTGATTACTTAGCATTTTCTTCCCACAAAATGTATGCCCCCTTTGGAATAGGCGTATTGATCGGCCCTAAATCAGACTTTGAAGATGGGGAGCCCCATTATGCTGGGGGCGGTGCCGTAGATATAGTCACCCATGACTATATTAAATGGGCTGAAACTCCACATAAGGAAGAAGCCGGTTCTCCAAATATAATAGGTGTAGTTGCCCTAGCCTCGGCTATAAAAACTTTACAAAGCTTAGGATTAGAAAATATTCATGGATATGAAAAATGGTTAACAAATTATGCCATCAAGAGATTAAAACCCATACCAGATATAAAGTTATACGGTGACACAGAAAATTATGGAGATAGGGTTGGAATTATCCCCTTTAATATAGAGGGTATACATCACGAAACCCTAGCAAATATCCTCTCTAAGGAAGGCGGCATAGCAGTTAGAAATGGTTGCTTTTGTGCTCACCCATATCTTCATAGTCTCTTAAATGTTAGTAGAAAAGTAATAGAAGACCGTATAAGCAACCCTGATTTACCTCATCCAGGCATGGTAAGAATAAGCTTCGGTATGTATAATAGTTCCCAAGAAGTAGATGTACTTGTAAATAGCCTGCACAATATATCTAATAATAAGGAATATTTTTTAAAGAAATACTCAGATTTAAATAATAGAAACCGTTTTATTGGTTCTAAATTCAAGGTTTAAATAAAATCTATATCCAAAGGACCTGTTTAAGCTCAGATTTAAGCAGGTCCTTTATTATTTATATTCTAGTAATTTTAGGACAAAATAATTTAAGAACCCTAAATAAGGAGGAATGAAAATTTGCAAAAAAAAATGAGTCTAATATTATTTAGTGGAGATTATGATAAAGCCCTGGGAGCTTTAATACTTGCCAATTCAGCTAGGGAATTAGATATGGATGTCAATATGTTTTTTGGGTTTTGGGGACTTTTTTTATTGAGGGACCCGGAGAAACTATCTGCAAAGGATAAAACTAGCTATGAGAAGATGTTTGCTATGATTACACCTAAGGGACCTGAAGCCTTGCCCCTATCTAAAATGAATTTTAGTGGATTGGGAAAAGTACTCTTAAAAGAAATGATGAAGGATGACGAAGCTCCTCCCCTAGAAGTATTTCTAAAGGCTGCTAGAAACAAAGGGGTAAATTTCTACGGTTGTAAGCTTTCAATGGAGGTTATGGGATTTAAAACCGATGAGTTAATTCCCGAAGTAAAAGTAATAGATGCTAAGGGATATATCCAAGATGCCTGCGAATCGGATATACAATTGTTTATATAAAAAAAAGCAACAAAAGTTGCTTCAGATTGTTAACAAAGTTAACAAGATGATAGGCTTTAACAAACTTCCAAGTTCAAGGCACGCTAAAATCGAGGAGCGTAGCTTGCTCTACTGCAAGTGAGCACCGGAGATTTTAGCAGTAACGCAGAAATTGGGAGTTTGGTAACAGCCTCAGCAGATTTTTTATCTGCTCTATTCCTTATTTATATCAGACTTTTTATTTTGAACCTTAATCCTTTTTCTAATTATATATAACACAAATAGTACAAGGGGAACTATTACAACTGTAAAGGGTAGTAAGCGTGCTATAAGAACGAGCAGCCCCCTTAGAATATCTATTAGAATTTCTATAGAATCTTTAAAGCCTCTCTCTATTCTTCTTCCTAGTTTTGTTGGATTCCCACGGGCCTCTGTAACTTCATAAACCTCATAGACCGAAACTTCTAATGTGGCAAAACTTACTAGATTATCCCATTTCTTTAGGGTTCCCGTTAGATTTTCAATCTCATATCTCACCCTTGACAGTTCCTTTTCCAGGTGAATTATATCTTCAACCTTTTCAGCTTTTTTAAGTATTTCTAATAGCCTCTCCTCCTGTATAGTTAAGGATTTTAAATGGGCTTCTCTGTCAAAATACTCATTTGTTATGTCCTTACCCTCTGTATTTCTACTAATTACATTTCCAAGGGTATTAATATCAAGAAGAAAATTTTCAAATTCTACCTCTGGTACTCTTAGTATAAAGTGTGCCCTCCTATTACGTACCTTGCCCCCTGAATTAATATTCTTTCCCGTAATATGGGATTTTTCAATATATCCCCCAATAAGTTTAGTCCTCTCCATAATGCCATTAAGGGTCTTATCAAATTCCTTAGTTTCTAAATCTACTGCTCCCGACTTAATAACCTTTCTCCCTGGGTATACATTTCCACTATCATCATTGTCTGCTGATCCTTCACTATGATTCCTATTTGTTTGAGTATTGCCAAAGCCTATTGCCTTTTCTTCCTGTATACTTTCAGTCGCTGATTTGTCCATGGGTGCTTGTCTAGCACAACCGGAAAACATTAAAGCTATAATAGTTATTAATAATAAGATTAGCCTGTATCTTCTCTTTACTGCCATAAATTGACCTCCTTCAATATAAAGCTCAATTTCTATATATTGAAACAAATGTAAAAACTTTTTTTACTTTCCTCAAAAGAATTTGCTAATGCTTTAAAGAGAATAATGAATGTTTCTACATTTTTTTCAAATTTATTAATCTTTAAAGTTGTTTATTTATATAGATGAGTGACTTACAAACTTAATAAACGAAAGCAGACACTGAGGTTTCCTTTTGAGCGATTTTTATAAATCTGTTTTACCTTCTATTATCTACCTATAAACAGATTTATAGCATGAGCCTAAAGGATTCTCTGTGGCTGCTGTAGTAAGTTAACTTTCTCAATCACTCCTCTATATAAATTACTTATTTAAATTTTCATTAATAATATTCCATAGCTTCTGGTTTAGGGCATTAGAATCTTTATGTATATCTTCCTCCATAAATATTGGTTTAGAAATTATAACCTCAACCTTAGCCGGTCTAATCACCATCTTATTCGTCGGCATTATTTCGTTTGCTCCCCTAATGGTAACCGGAACCACTGGAACCCCTGATTTAGTTGCCATTTTAAGACTCCCTGGCTTGAACCTTCCAAGGCTGCCATCCTTACTCCTAGTTCCCTCGGGGAAAAGCACGAAGGAGTATCCCTCTTTTAAAAGCTTTGCACCTTCATTTATTGCCTTTAATGCATCTCTAGGATGACCTCTATTGATAAAAATGCATTTAGCGTATCTCATCCATGTACTAAATATAGGAAATTTATTAAGCTCTACCTTAGCAATGAATGCCTTGGGTTTATCAATAAATCCAAGTAGAATGGGAATATCTAAATTACTCTGGTGATTACTTACAAAGAGTACGGCTTGGTCCTTCGGCACATTTTCTTCTCCTATAACATTCACTTTAGAACCACTTGCATTAACTAAATCCCTTCCCCATTTCTTGGCTGTCTTAGCCACCAATTTATCTCTTTCCTCTATTCTGTTTTTCTTATCGAGGAATTTGACTCTAAATAAATCCGGAGTTACAATCAGTAGGCGAAAAATAAAATAAATAATCCACATTATTGTCCTAAGCATATCACACCTCTTATCCACTATTTAATAACTATTTTACCTTATAAATACTATATAATTCAACCTAGATTATTTATAGAATGTTTAAATATATGAAACATTTTATAAATATGGAATATTTTTCTATAATCTTTAACTTAAAACAATTGAAGCTATGGGAAATTCTAAGAATAAGTATATAT
>JAKSBP010000229.1 GCA_022361035.1 Clostridia bacterium | reverse complement strand
TCTACTTAAAAACAGATTTATAGCATGAGCCTAAAGGATTCTCTGTGGGTGCTGAAGTAAGTTAACATTCTCAATCACTCATCTATAAGTCACTGTCTTAAAACTACCAATGACAGGTAACCCTACTAGAAAAGCTAATTATTATATGTAATATTAAGAATTATTCCCCGTCAGATATTTTACTAAATAAAGTCATAAAGTCCTCTCCGGCCTCTACCTTTTTTTCTTGAAGATAGAAGGCCTTAAATAATTCTATTATAGATTTTTCCCTAAAGCTATCGAGATTTTCTGTATGGTTTTCTATCTCTTCAAGTATTGGAACTATAGAAAGTATGTCGGGCTTTAACTGCTTGATTGTTTTTATTTGCGATTGGCCTAGTACCTTGTCCGTTTCTATCTCCAGGTAGGCCCAAACATCCCTACCTTGATTTTTTTCACACATACCTATAGCTTCATCTATTCCTTTACACCGCCATACCTCAATAGGCTTTCTATTATTTAGGAGTACCTCCTCTATCTTAGCTTCTTCTCTAGGTTTTACATCGACTATATAAACACATTTGCTATAGCCTATCTCACTCCTACTGTACTGTAGGGGTGACCCAGAATAAACAGCCTGTATATTACTATTTTTCACTCTTTGGGGCTTATGTAGATGGCCAAGGGCTATATACTGGGCTCCTATGTCTAGCTTGTCTCCAGTTACAGTAAATCCTCCTCCTACCCTTAGTACCCTTTCAGAATCCGATGTCTCGCCTCCTAGGACAAATATGTGGCTTACTGCAATGTTTATAGTATCTTCCCTAAACTTTTTAGAAAGATTCCCTAGGATTTCTCCAACCTTTTCTGAGTAATTTCTTTGAAGCTCTCCTTCATCGGATATATTCCCTAGTGCTTCATTTAACCTCTGCTCACTAGGATAGGGTAGAGTTAAGATTACAATCCTTTCATCTCTTATTTTAAGCTCTAGGTAACCCTCACCTCCATCAATAACCTCATGCTTTCCTACCCTTCCTCTTTCTACTTTGCTGTTAGGGTTCCCAAGGAGTATTATCCCATGTTCATAGGCAAGGGGTGTAGAGGCCGTAAGCCTATCAGGGTTATCATGGTTTCCAGCTACTACAATAATTACCCTTTCACCGTTTTTACTGAGTGCCCTTAGGGCTTTATATAGAAGTTTTTCAGCCCTCGCAGGAGGATTAGTGCTATCGTAGACATCTCCAGCTATTATTACAATATCAACATCTTTTTCATCGGCTATTGCTACTATGTCTTCTATTATACTTTCTTGCTCCTCTAATCTACTTTGATTTTCCAGATATTTACCTAAATGCCAGTCGGAAGTATGTAGTATTTTCATTCTACTCTCACCTCCTTATCTATGTCAAATAAATATATATAGCTTTCTTTAACCCTTTTTTCTGTAATTTTTTCTAAAGCTTCTTTATATA
>JAKSBP010000220.1 GCA_022361035.1 Clostridia bacterium | reverse complement strand
GCATGAGCCTAAAGGATTCTCTGTGGCTGCTGGAGTAAGTTAACTTTCTCTATCACACATCTATAAGTACTAAAATTTTTACTAAAATCCACAGTATTCTCTATAAATGCCCTTCGTCATAAGCAGCCCCTATACATAAACCCTTAGAACTTTCTATTTTTTCTCAGGTTCCCCATATTCTTCTCCAAATAACTCCACAGTTACTTCCTTCATTTTTTGTTCTTCTAATGGTTTATCCATATGATTTGTTTTTACATCTGCAATTTTGTCTACTTCCTCAAAGCCTTCTATTACCTTTCCAAAGGCTGCATATTGTCCATCTAAATGAGTTGAGGCTTTATGCATGATAAAAAATTGTGAACCTGCTGAGTTTGGGTCCATCGCCCTTGCCATTGAAACTATACCCTGGGTATGTTTTAAATCGTTATCAAATCCATTCATAGAAAATTCACCCTTAATTGAGTACCCAGGTCCTCCTGTACCAGCTCCTTGAGGACAACCACCCTGAACCATAAAACCCTTTATTACCCTATGGAATATTAATCCATTATAATATCCATCCTTCACAAGAGAGATAAAGTTTTTTACAGTATTTGGTGCAACATCTGGATACAATTCAATTTTAATCTGGCTGCCCTTCTCCATAGATATTGTAACTACTGGTTTCTTTTTCATTTCATCATTCCTTCCATTTATTTAAACATATATATTATACACTAATTTAGCAAAAATGTTACAATTTTTAGTTTCCTTTCCCTTATCTATTCTACCAAATTCTAAATATTCCTTTTAAAAATTTCCAGTATATAAAAAAAACCATAGACTTTTTGTCTATGGTCAGATTGTTAACAAAGTTAACAAGATGATAGTCTTTAACAAACTTCCAAGTTCAAAGCACGCTAAAATCGAGGAGCGGAGCTTGCTCTACTTGCAAGGGAGCACCGGAGATTTTAGCAGTAACGCAGAAATTGGGAGTTTGTTAACAGCCTCACCATAGACCTTTGTCTATGGTTTTTACTTAATATTTAATTCATATTCTTTAAATATATTTTTAACTCTTTCTATCATGTCCTGAGAAGGGGGTTCTGTTTCCTTTAGTTTATATTCATAGCCAAGCTCTTTCCACTTATATTCCCCCATCTTATGAAATGGTAAAAGCTCTATCCTTTCTACGTTTCTAAGGGTAGAAATAAAATAAGCTAACTGTTTTATGTCATTAAAATCATCTGTTAAACCAGGAACCAAAACATACCTTATCCACATACTCTTATTAATGTCCGAAAGATATCTAGCAAATTCAAGGGTAGATGTTGCTGCTACTCCAGTTACTACCTTATATCTCTCAACATCATAAGATTTTATGTCAAGAAGGACTAAATCGGTGTACTTAATAACTTCTTTTACATTCGATATACTAATACAGCCCGAGGTATCGAGTGCAGTATGAATACCCTCTTCCTTGCATCTTTTAAAAAGATCCTCTAAAAATTTATATTGTACTAATGGCTCTCCACCACTGGCTGTAACTCCTCCTCCAGAGAACTCCATGAAGGATTTATATTTAAGTATATCTTCCATAATTTCATCAACCGAAACTTCTTTTCCGTCACTAATTTTCCAAGTATCTGGGTTATGACAATATTGACACCTTAAGGGGCAACCTTGAAAAAAAACTACATAGCGAAGTCCTGGGCCATCTAAAGTTCCACAGGTTTCTACAGAATGTATTTTCCCTGTTCTACCCATATTTATCAATCACCAACTTTTTTTAGAAGCGTTCATGGAAAGTTCTTTTAAGTACATCTAATTGCTGTTCTCTTGTTAATTTAATAAAGTTTACAGCATAACCTGATACACGGATTGTAAGCTGTGGATACTTTTCAGGATGATCCATTGCGTCCATCAAGGTCTCCTTATTTAATACATTGACATTTATATGGTGACCCGAATCATGGAAATATCCATCTAAAATGCCAACTAGGTTTTCTACTCTGCTATCTTCATCCTTTCCTAGGGCATTTGGAACAATTGAGAAGGTGTAGGAAATACCATCTTCTGAATGTTCATAGGGTAGTTTAGCTACAGAGGCCATAGAAGCTACAGCACCCTTTTTATCTCTTCCATGCATTGGATTTGCCCCTGGTGCAAAAGGTTCTCCTGCCTTTCTACCATCGGGAGTACTACCAGTCTTCTTACCATATACCACATTTGATGTTATAGTTAAAATTGAAAGAGTAGGAATTGAACTCCTATAGGTTTTGTGCTTACGAAGCTTATTCATAAAGCTTTTTACAATATTAACTGATATATCATCTACCCTTTCATCATTATTACCAAAGGCTGGATATTCTCCTTCTACTTCATAGTCTACAGCTAAACCATCTTCATTCCTAATTACCTTTACCTTTGAATGTTTAATTGCTGATAAGGAGTCGGCCACAACAGAAAGTCCTGCTATACCGCAAGCTGAGGTTCTTAAAACATCCTTATCATGTAAAGCCATTTGCAGTTTTTCATAATTATATTTATCATGCATATAGTGAATAATGTTAAGTGTATTTATATAAAGTTGAGCTAGCCAATCCATTACAACATCAAATTTTCTCATTACTTCATCATAGTCCAGATACTCTGAAGTAATTGGTGCAAATTCTGGTCCAACCTGTTCTCCAGTTTTTTCATCCTTGCCACCATTGATTGCATATAGTAAAGCCTTAGCTAAATTTGATCTAGCACCAAAGAATTGCATCTGCTTACCAATCTTCATTGAGGATACACAGCAAGCAATTCCGTAATCATCTCCAAACCATTGTCTCATCAGATCATCGTTTTCATATTGAATAGAACTAGTATCTATTGAAACTTGGGCACAATATTTCTTAAAGCTTTCAGGAAGCCTCAAAGCCCATAGCACAGTTAAGTTTGGTTCAGGAGCAGGGCCTAAATTATATAGGGTATGAAGGATTCTATAGCTTGACTTAGTGACTAAAGTTCTACCGTCTACACCCATACCTCCGATAACCTCTGTAACCCATGTCGGATCTCCAGAAAATAACTCATTATACTCTGGAGTTCTAAGAAAACGAACCATACGAAGCTTCATTACAAAATGGTCAACTATTTCTTGTATTTCTTCTTCAGTTATTATTCCATTCTTTAAGTCCCTTTCAAAATATATATCAAGGAAGGTTGAAATACGTCCTAATGACATGGCCGCTCCATCCTGCTCTTTAATGGCACCAAGATATCCAAAGTATGTCCATTGAACTGCTTCCTTTGCATTAGTCGCAGGAGAGCCTATATCAAATCCATATCCACTAGCCATTTCCTTTAATTCATATAAAGCCTTTATCTGCTGTGAAATCTCTTCCCTTAATCTTACTACCGTAGATTCCATGTAATCCATTTCAAGCTGCTTCTTTTCAATATTCTTCTCTTCTATTAGTTTGTCAACACCATAGAGGGCAACCCTTCTATAATCACCGATAATTCTTCCCCGTCCGTATGCATCGGGAAGGCCTGTTATTACTCCAGAGTTTCTAGCCTTTTTCATATCTTCGGTATAGGCATCAAAAACACCATCATTATGTGTCTTCCTATATTTTAAAAATATTTCTTCCGTTTGACTGTCTAACTCATAGCCGTAGGACTTTAGAGCTTTAGTAACAACCCTAAGTCCTCCAAAGGGCATAATTCCCCTTTTAAAAGGTTTGTCTGTCTGTAAACCTACTATCTGCTCTAGTTCCTTATCGATGTATCCAGGGGCATGGGAAGTAACTGTAGATACATTTTTAGTATCAACTCCTAGTACTCCTTTTATTCTCTCCTTCTCCATAAGCTCAAGGACTTTATTCCATAAACTCCTAGTTCTATCAGTTGCTTCAGTTAAAAAACTCTCATCTCCTTCATAAGGTGAGTAATTCTTTTGAATAAAGTCTCGAACATTTATTTCTTTTAACCACTTTCCTTTTTTAAAACCCTTCCATTCCTTCACCATAAGCACATCCTTTCCCTAGGTATTATTTGTCTACAAACTATTATTTACAAGTTTTATATTAAGAATAGTCTTTCTTAATATAGTTTGAATCATAAACCTTGTATATTGTATACAACATTACATCTTTGTTAATAATTATACATTAGCTGATAATAGTTTTCAATATCCTACAAAAAATAAAATTTTTAATTCAATTTAAAATTTTACAAAAATTGTTCCTACAGACTCACAGATTGGCATTAGATTAGCTCATAATTATTCCTGTTATATGAATAATATTTAAGGAAAAGTGGACTCCCTTAGCATGGGAGCTTAGGTAAGAGACTGGTCCCTTACCTAAAAAAGAAAAGATTATAACACCTATATACATTAGAATATAAACCCTTAATTCTGTAAATTGATACTATCTATTGATAAAACTCCATTAATTGCTTATTGTACAAAAATTCTGTGTATAATAAATCTTATATTTACCACCAAAATAAACTCCAACCCCTAATACTTCACATTCTCCTAGGATATTTTGCCTATGCCCCTTTGAGTTCATCCAATTTTCATGGGCAAATATGGCATTGGGTTGACCAGCAGCTATGTTTTCAGCAGCCCTTGTAAAATCTATATTATTATCTTCCATTCTATCAAAGGGAGACTTACCTTTTAGATTCTCATGGGAAAAATAATTCTTGTCAGCCATATCTTTACTATGCTCTCTAGCTAAACTCGATATTTTGTCATCCCACCTATATTGAGCTTTATTAAATCTAGCTCTTATGGCATTAGCTAAATCAAATATTTGCCTTTCATAGCTTTTTTTAAGCTCACTACTAGTTTTACCAAAAAAGCTATTTAAAGCTTCCTCAGTTTCCTTTTCAATTAAAAGTATAGCTGTTACAGTGTTACCCCTATGGAAATCATAAAATATAGTTACATAATAATCATCTATTAAATAGGTATCAGCTTCCGAACTTTCTAACTTATATATTGTATTGCCTTTTTTGATTCCAGTTAAAGCAGTTCCATATCTATTATTCACTTCTCTTTTTCGAGTTCCAATCTTTATTCCTTCCTTTGACTCCCAGTTTGATGCATTAGTATATATTCCTACAACCCTGTTATTTTTAATGCCCACTTGAATATATTTGCTGTAATCTCCATTATATATATACCATTTAAAGCCATATTTACTTAAATCCTTACGGGCTGGTTCTCCTAAAATATTAATAATCTTTCCTTCAGTATCACCGATGCCTATACCCTGGAAACTAAACTCCCTATCCATACTTATTTCCCCTATAGATGGACTAGTTATCATTACTGTCCTACTATTTACATCCCAATCCACTGTACAACCTAGGGCTTCTGCTATGAATCTAACTGGTATTAAAGTTCTTCCATCTTTAATCATTGCAGGTACATCTAAATCAATTTTTTCTTTATTTAACAAGGCCTCTACACTATCGATTTTAAGTTCTATAATTAGATCATCTTTTATTGCCGTTACTGTTCTAGTATCCTCGTGCCATCCCACTTTAGCTCCTAGAGTCTCTAGAATTACTCTAAAGGGTACAAGGGTTCTACCATCTATTATTATAGGAGAAACATCAAAGTTAAGTATATGACCATCTAGTTTAACCCTTACATTTTGGTGAATCGATGGGTATTGATACTTTGTAACTGCTTGAGCTATGGACAGCTCCTTTATTGAAAATATACTTAAGGGTATAAGTATCATAAGGATTAAAATAAATTTCCTAGTTAGTTTTTTCATTATATCCCACTCCTTAAACTCATTATATATATCCAAGATGATAAAAATTAGTATAAATCAAGTACATAATGTATGACTTAGGAAATACTATAACATCCCTAAGACTTTTACAATAACATATCTATATAGATGTGTTATTGAGAAAGTTAACTTACTACAGCAGCCACAGAGAATCCTTTAGGCTCATGCTATAAATCTGTTTTTAGATAGGTAATAGAAGGTAAAACAGATTCATAAAAATCGCTCTAAAGGAAACCTCAGTGCCTGCTTTCGTTTATTAAGTTTGTAACTCACTCATCTATAT
>JAKSBP010000234.1 GCA_022361035.1 Clostridia bacterium | reverse complement strand
GCGTTCCAGATTAGGCGTCAGTTCCTCAGAGAAATAGCGCGCCAGCATATCGCGATACGCCAGGTGCTCATCGCTCATCCAGTTGGCGGCGTGGTCCGAAGATTTCCTCATTTCATCGAATCCCTAAACAGCTTTTCCAAGAAGACGCGCCCGCCCGCCGGCGGCGATTGCAATCAACCGCTTTGAAAATGCGCCGCAAGGCTTTATCACCAATCCGTCGGACATCCCTGACCTGTTCTGGCGCAGAAAGGCCCCCGGATGATGGAAATTTTGGATTACGCGGAATATCTCGACCAGCGCGTCAGTAATGAAGGTCCAAAGCGCAAAGGCGAACGCACGCGCGACCGCCTGAAAATCGCCACAGCCGAACTTCTGAACGAGCAATCTTATCAGGACCTGCGCATCACTGACATTTGCGCGCGCGCGAAAGTCGCGCCCGGCACCTTCTATCTTTATTATGAAAACAAACAGATCGTCACGATCGAAATCCTGTCCGAATATGTGGAAATGTGGACGGTCCTTTCCCGTCAAACCGCGGAAGACCTCGACGGCGAAGGGGATCTGTTCGAGGCGGTTTATCACACGAACCTTTCTTACATCCAGATGGCCAAGGCCAACCCCGGCCTTACAAGCTGCGTCATGCAAATGAGCGAAATCAAACCGGACTTCGCCGCATTCGTGCATAAGGCCAGCAATCAAATCTATTCAAGAACCGTCGCCGCCATTGCAAAGCGAACGAGACTGCCCTCATCGCCGGTTCTTTTGCTGACAGTCAGCGCGCTCGGCTCCATGATCGATGATCTGGTCCGCCGCCTGTTCGTCATGCCTGATCCCTATCTGAACAAGTGCATCTCTGACATGCATATGAGCACTGAGGATCTGGCCAAACACCTGACAATTATCTGGTATCGGAGCGTCTTCGGCGAAGACCCCCCTCTCGCGCCCGGACGTACGGCGAAGAAGAAAAAAAGAACCTCTGCTAAGTAAGCCCTCCATGTTTCCGCCGCCAGTTTCCGGATCGCGGCGCCGGTCGATACGTATACGCCTCACCGATTAGCGGCGCGCGGTCAGCAGGCCGCCGTAAATCACAATCTCCGCTTCCTTCGCTTGCTGTTTCAGGCTTTTAAAACGTATGCTGAGTTCGTCGTCATGATAAGCGACGAAACGCCCCTCGCCCACATAACGCAAGGGAAACGAAAAGATCTCATCCGAGAGGGGGCCAAAAACCATGAACATGACGCCATTCCTGTCATCGAACCCAATGCTCGACGAAATGAAATTCATCGGGAAAATCGAATACTCCCCGCTGATCGCCGCCCGCTCGCGCGCAGTGAGTTCCACGTCCGCATTCGCCGGCTGAGGCTCGCCGAAGACTATTCGAGCCAGCTTGCGCTCGATACTTGACGGGTGGATCGCGCTGCCATCGCCATTGGTAAGGACCGAAACAGAAACGCCCGCTTCTGGATAATACGAAAAATAGGATGTGTACCCCCAGATCGAACCGGGATGCACATACTGCTTTCGACCGTCCACGGTTT
>JAKSBP010000251.1 GCA_022361035.1 Clostridia bacterium | reverse complement strand
GGATTCTATACTTTAGGGGTTATTCTTATACTTAAAGATTTTATACATAGAGGTAATTTAAAATAAACATTGAGTTCATACATCCTTATTATTCAAGGATGTTTTTTTATAAAAACAGGACAGTTCTTTAGCTGTAGTTGGTTGGGGTCAGACTAGAACACGTACAAGTTAAGCGTCAAGAGCCTTAACAAATAATGTCTTTAGACAGCTATTCTTATCTGAAAATATTTGTTCTATCTTAATATCTTCTATATTTGTTCTTTCCATCAACTCACATCTTTTCGGAATTTCTAAGGGTTAATGTCGCTATAAAATATTGAATGTTACGAAATGTCAAATGTTGCTGATATTGAATCTTTATTTTTCACTATGGTATGATTAATATAAGACGTAATTGTAAGATATGACGAATTAATAAATGTTATTAAAAAGGAGAACTAAAATGAATAGGGAAAAAAATTATATATATACAGAAAGATTAATTTTAAGAAGATTTAGTGAATCAGATTTTGAAAATTATTATGATATTTTAAATCAAGAAGAAGTTAGTAAATGGCTTGGCTCAGGAAAAAGAAAAAGTAAAGAAGATGTTAAAAATATAATGACGAGTTTTCAAAGTGATTGGGACAAAAATAACTATGGTGTATGGGCAGTAATAAAAAAAGAAAATAATAGACTTATAGGACATTGTGGACTAAAACATTTAAAAGATATTCAAGAAATAGAATTATTATATGCTTTTGACCCCAAATTTTGGGGAAATGGATATGCAGCTGAATCTGCAAGAGCTGTAATTAAATTCGCACAAGATGAACTTAAATTTAAACGGTTAGTCGCAGTAGTATATCCTAATAACAATAGGTCTTGTAATGTTATTGAAAAGTTAGGATTTAAATATAAAGGAGAGCGAGAACTTTTTGGTGTGAATTTGTTTTATTATGAATTGGAGTTAGATTTGACGGTTTAATAATTTATTTATCCTAAATAATTGATGCACAATATTCTTATTTTTCGAACTAAGGGTCTACAAAGAGTAATCAATAAATAAGCCATGAGTAAGCCCTAATTTAATGTCAACTTAAATAAGCTAAATATTAATGAATAGTTGGTTCGGTTCAAGCTAGAATACATAAAATCTTGGGGCTTTGAGAAGATTGAAGTAGAAATGAACAAAATGGTGTTTGATAAAAAAAGCTAGAGGAGATATTGGGGTTGTTTGAAGATAAATATAAAAACCAAAATCCAGTTGGAGCAAAAGCATCATAGTGTTCTGGTATTGTCCCTATGGTTTTCAAAACCTTTAACTTCATTCATTCTGACCCTCCAAACCTGAACTCAGGGGGTTTTATTAAACAGCCTCTAAAGTTATATTAATAATAGTATGAATTAAAATCTTATCCATTTTCTTTTTTAGATGTGAAGGTCAGCTAGTAGCAAAAATGTTTACTAGCTGATTTTTTATTTTTGAAATGATTTCACATAAAATCACATATTCATATGACAATTCTTTCATATTTGATTGATATACTAAGATATGTCTAGGGGAGGGAGTTGTCGGCAATATTTACTCTTATATGTATCGATAACCCCGTCCCCCTTATACGATTTGTTTAATGATACGGTCAAAAATAATATTAGGTTTGGAAAAGAGGAAGTTACAGAGGATGAAAT
>JAKSBP010000029.1 GCA_022361035.1 Clostridia bacterium | reverse complement strand
CTTGAAGAAATCTGCGCAGCAATTGGGGGCAGTAAGCAGGCTGAGTGTACAGTTGTATCTGCCAGTGTACACCATCTGGGGACCAAAACCATTGAAGAAGCTCTTGATCGACTTTGCTTTACCACCCGTAAGCCTTACGCCAAGTACCTAGACCTTGTGCTTGGCTCTGGGCGCATCTATACCATGTATGATACTGGAACCAACTTCACCATGGTGACGACAAAGCTCCCAAAGTAGCTGTATCTCAACGTACTCTCATTACGAGGTACGTTCCAATTAGCCAATGGTCAAAAGAAAGAGTATGCTGGGAAACTTGGCGGTGTGAGGTTTTAACTGCATGACCGCCTGGTGTTGGAAGTTGAAGGTATCCACATGATGGAGAGGTTTTACATGGGTGCTATCATCAACACAGACATCCTGGGTGAACAAGATGATCAGATATGTACAGCTGGATTGACTTGTGACATGACAGCTGCTTGCTCACAGTTGTAATTGGCCCAAAGTACAGCTGTGCTGTTCTCACTGTTACTTAACCACACGCTAGAAGTGAAGAGAGGAAACTTCACAGCCGCGTTGAGCATTATCCCTAAAGTACTGGCAGCAGGTGGTGTCTGTGGCACTACTGAACAAGAGTCAATGGCGATGAGGTGGTTGCATGACCATAGTGACTGCCCTTGAGCCGAGGAAGCGGTCGATGCACTGGTAATGGCGTTCCAATCTGGAAGGCAGTATCAACAGAAAATGCCCCCACTGCCGTAAATATCAGACTGATTGGGGTGAGGCAGCTGCTACTTAGCATCAAGTCCATACGTTCAGGTAGTGCAATTGCGAGTTTTTGACATGTTTGCCCTGCATGTGTAACCCTCTTGCTGCCCACCAGCCTACCTTGGACAAGACGTCTGGTTACTTGTATCTGATGGCCACATACCAAATACGAATAACGTTACCTTCAAGGCGGGGACTTATGGGTACCTAATGCCAGGATTCCATGCTGTAGCAGGTGCTGAACTAGAAGTGAAAATTGAAGATTGTCCACCGGCT
>JAKSBP010000359.1 GCA_022361035.1 Clostridia bacterium | reverse complement strand
GCCATCATTTAAGTGATAATGAGTGGAAAGAAGGGTACGTTTTAGCCTGTAATTCAAAGGTTATAGAGGATATTGTTGTAGAGATTCCAAATCAAGGACATTCTTTTGTAGGTGGAATAAAAACTGGGGATTTAGCAAGCAAAGGGGATAAAGAGATATTTGAAAGGGCAAAAAGGCAAATAATTGACAATGGGATGAAATTCAAATCATATGTTAGGAAAGATTATATTGAAATTGATATACCCACTACTGATGATAATATATCGGATTGGGATAGAATAAAAAGGCATCTTAGAAATCACTTAGGATATACCCGTGTTTTTTGTAGGCTTCAGATGCTAAGAAGAATACCACAGATTCTGAGGGAATCGGATTTCAAAGTGACTATTACACATATACCTAGGGGAAATGGAAGAACTACCATAGTAAACATGGAGGAAGGAAAGACAGTAGATAGACTATATGGTGTTGCTATAGATGTGGGAACTACATCGGTTTCAGCCTTTCTTGTGGATTTATATAAAGGTGAATTACTTGCAAAGGAGTCATCTATAAATACCCAAATAAAATATGGAGCAGATGTTATAAACAGAATAATATTTTCAACTAAAGAGGATGGATTAGTTAAACTCAATCATGCAATAATACATGAAACAATAAATCCACTTCTTAAGAAAATGTATGGGATTGCAAATGTAAATAAGGATGAGGTAATAGCCTTTGTATCAGCAGGAAATACCACAATGTCCCACTTGCTATTAGGAGTATACCCAGATTATTTGAGAAGGGAACCCTATGTGCCTACGTTTTTGAGGGCACCATTTATAAAAGCATCGGAATTGGAAATAGAGGTTAATCCAGAAACGTTTTTATATATTGTTCCATCTGTGGCAAGCTATGTAGGAGGGGATATTACAGCCGGTGTATTATCTTCGGGAATTTGGACCTCCCATGAAAATGTACTTCTTATAGATTTAGGTACTAATGGAGAGATAGTCTTGGGTAATAGAGATTTTTTGATAACCTGTGCATGTTCTGCAGGTCCAGCATTTGAAGGAGGAGAAATTAGCTGTGGTATGAGGGCCTCAGAGGGAGCTGTGGAAAAGGTTAAAATATGTAAAGAGACATATAAATCGGAAATAACAGTAATAGGTAATGAAAAACCCAAGGGAATCTGCGGCTCAGGAATAATAGATTTGATATATGAAATGATGGTTTTAGGTATTATAGATAGGAGGGGTAGATTAAATAGAGATCTAAATAGCCCCAGGATAAGATTTGATAAGTATGGAATGGGCGAGTATGTTATAGCCTTTAAAGAAGATTATGACTTAGATAGGGATATAACAATTAATGAAGCAGACATT
>JAKSBP010000347.1 GCA_022361035.1 Clostridia bacterium | reverse complement strand
CTGTATAAGGAATGGATTTACCTCTGTGATGATAGATGCATCCCACTATGAGCTAGAAGAGAACATTAGAAGGACAAAACAAATAGTAGAAATGGCCCATGCCGTAGGAGTGTCAGTTGAGGCCGAGCTTGGCAAAATAGGTGGAGTAGAAGATGATATAGCTGTGGACGAAAAGGATGCAACCTATACTGATCCCGATGAAGCAGAAAGATTTGTAAAGGAAACAGGTTTAGACTATTTAGCAATAGCAGTTGGAACAGCCCACGGTCCATATAAGGGTGAACCTAAAATTGATTTCGATAGAATAAAGATTATAAAGGAGAGACTTAACATACCCTTAGTTTTACATGGTTCTTCAGGGGTACCCGAAGAAAGCATAAAGAAGGCAGTGGGTCTTGGGATAAATAAGATAAATATAGATACAGACATTAGAATGTCGTTTCATAGTGCAGTTAAGGAGTTTATAAAAAGCAATCCAGAGGCATATGACCCGAGAAAGATATTAGGACCTGCTAGAAAAGCTATGAAGGAAGTAATTATTGGCAAAATGAAAATGTTTGGTTCAGCGGGTAAGGCATGGAGATAAATAAAGGAAGGGGATAGACTAGATATCCTCTTCTTTTTTTAAATGTACTAAGAACTCACAAATTAAAGGGTTAGCCCAAGTCCTTGTCCTAAAAATTATGATATAATTATAGGGAATTGAAATCTTTTACTTATTTACAGATAGGTGGATTATTTATGGATATAAGAAGAATAAGACTTTTGTTTGCAAAGATTGAAGATATAGTTGACCGAGAAATAAGTCTTATGGATAGTACAGGATATATAATAGAGAGTACAAATTTTCAAAAAGTAGGGGAATATGATACTTCATTGGACTATGCTGGAATTAAAGATAATATTGTATCCCTAGAAGACAGACTATATTATTTGATTAATACAAACTATGGTAAAAATTTCACTCTTTCCATTACGGGAGATACAAGTGAAAATGCAAAATTGCTGCAAATTATTGGACTATTTATGTGGGAAAATTTAAGCAAATTAAAGAAGGAAGATTTTATAAAGGGCATTATATTAAAGGAATTTGAAGATAATGAAATAAAAGAATTTTGTAGCAAATTTAATATGGATTATGATTCAAAGTTTAAAGTTATTGTTATTAAGCTTTCAGAGGATATAATCGATGATTCCTGGAGTATAATTACGAGTATGTATCCAGATGAAGTATTGATTAGACTAAACAATACTTCATTAGCCTTTATTAAAGCAATTAGTGGCCTTGAGAATCATGATGAATTTGAACTAAATATTTATAATACTATTTTTTCCGAGCTTTTATATGAGCCTATTATTGGAGTAGGCATAATTGTTGAGAATTTGAGTTATCTCTCGGAATCCTATGAAAGAGCAAATAAGTTGATTAAAATTGGAAAAAAGCTTATCTTAAGCAAGAAAATATATTATTGTAATGATTTGCTTTTACCTATGCTAATTGATAACATGGATATTTCGAAGGTAAGGGACTTAGTTCAATATACAAATTGTAATGTAGAGAATATATTGATTGATAACGAACTCCTTATGACGGCAGCTAAGTTTTTGGAAAATAATTTGAACGTAAGTGATACAGCTAGGAAGCTATACGTACATAGAAACACCTTGATTTATCGTCTGAATAAGATTCACAATGTTACAGGATTAGATTTGAGAAGCTTTAAGGATGCCGTGAATTTTAATATATTGATATCTTGTATGAGACATTTACAAAGTCAATCTACTTAGCTCTCTTCTATTACTTAGAGAATTCCCTGCTTTAATTTAATTGAAAATGATTATATAATAGAAATTGTAATCTAGGGAGGAATTCTGCATGAATTTAGATTTTTTTGACTTTGTTAAAAGACAATATAATATGGATTTTAATGACAAGCAAAGGGCTGCCATAATACAGAAGGAGGGACCAGTTTTAGTCTTAGCTAGTCCAGGCTCGGGGAAAACAACTGTTATAAATGCCCATACTGCATATTTGATATTTAAGTATAACATTAATCCTGAAAGTATTCTTGCCCTTACCTTTAGTAAGGCTGCGGCAAAGGATATGAACGATAGATTTTATGATACCTATGGGAGCCTAATACCAAATGGTATAAAATTTTCTACTATACACAGCTTTTCTTATAAAATTATTAGGCAGTATTATTATACAAAAAATATAAACTATGGACTTGTTGAAGGTAATAGAACACATTATAACAAGAGGTCAATATTGCAGAAAATATATAGAGATATAAATAAGTGCAGCATCAATGATGATAAACTGGAGGAACTTTCAAACTCAATAAGTTTTGTTAAGAATCTTATGATTGATAGTAATGATTTTAAAGATTACAGGTTTCAAACTAAAAACTTTGATAAAATATTCGAAATCTATGAGTCCTATAAAAAAAGCAACGAATATGATATGGTCCTACTAGATTTCGATGATATGCTAGTTGAAGCCAATAAGATACTTGAAAATAATGATTATATATTGAAAAAATATCAAAAAAGATATAGGTATGTAATGATGGACGAAGGGCAGGATACATCCCTTATCCAAAATAAAATAATTGAAAAAATAGCCTATCCAGAAAATAATTTATTTATTGTCTGTGACGACGACCAATCAATTTATCGTTTTAGGGGAGCTGAGCCCGGCTATTTACTTGATTTTAAGAAAAGATACCCTAATGCAGAATTAGTATTTATGGAGCAAAACTATCGCTCAAGTAAAAATATAGTGGACATAAGCAATAGAATGATAAATAACAATTCAATGAGATATCCTAAAAAAATGTTTACAGAAAATCTAAAAAATACTCCTATTAAAATAGTAAAACTTTCAACGGAAAGAGAACAGTTAGATTATATTATAGGGGTATTAAAATTGGACAAGGATTTAGAAGATACTGCAATCCTATATAGAAACAATATATCTGGAATAGGGTTGGCACAAAGGTTGCATGAGGAAAATATTCAGTTTTATATGAAGGATTACCATAGAAACTTTTTTAGTCACTGGGTTTTGAATGATATTCTAAACTTTGTAAGATTTTCCTATGACGATAGGAGTGTGCCCTTACTAAAATCTATCTATACAAAGTTTAATTCCTACATTTCTAAAAAAGAGATAGAATATCTTAAAAGTCAGGACCAAACCAAATCGGTTTTTGATAATATAGTAACATATCCATTTATGAAGGAATTTAAAAGGAAAAATCTAATAGTTTTTAAATCACATTTTAAAAACCTTAAGATTAAGAAACCATTAGAAGCTATTAAATTCATTCGACATGACTTAAAGTATGATAAGAGGTTAGAAGACTATGGGGAAGTAGCTGGATACTCTTTAGACAATATAAAATATATATTAAATACTCTTGAAGAAATATCTAGGGATACCTCTACCATGCATGAGTTTGTAGGTAAGCTTAATACTCTAAAAAGAATTATTCATGAATCCAGTGGCAATAGGAAAAATGGTGCTGTTACTTTATCTACCCTTCATTCCTCTAAGGGTCTTGAATTTAAAAGAGTATTCATGATAGATTTAATAGAAGGTCAAATTCCTACCAAGGAAAGTATTAGGCTCAATTTAACCGGAAACTCCCTAGTTTTAGAGGAGGAGAGAAGGTTATGGTACGTTGGCATGACTAGGGCAAAGGAAGTTCTTGAGCTTTTAACTGTAGAATATAAAAATAATGAGTCGGTTCAATCCTCAAGGTTTATTGGGGAAATAGAGAAATTTATATCTAAAAGCACTAAGGGCAGCAGCTCCATCCCATTAAAGGAAAATTCTATAATAAGACATAAAAAATTTGGATTGGGAATAGTGAAAAATCTTGGAGAGTCAATGATTACCATAGATTTTGATGAAAGAGGGGAGAAGCGGCTTTCAATAGATATGTGTATAAGAAAGAATTTAGTAGAGGTAATTGAAACAAACACCTAGATTTATCTTCTCAATAGCTCTTGACCTTGGGCAGCCCCCTGGTGAAAATCCATATCTTTTTTAGAGTTAAAAATAGAAGAAAATCTCCTTTGATTAAATATATATAATCTAAAGGAGATTTTTTAATGTAAAATTTCTTAATATATTAATTTTCAAGCCCCTCACTTTCATATAGATGAGTGATTGAGAATGTTAACTTGTTTCACCAGCCACAGAGAATCCTTTAGGCTCATGCTATAAACCTGTTTTGAATATAATAATTCGAGGTTAAACAGGTTTATAAAAATCCCTCAAAAGGAAATCTCAGAGTCTGCTTTCTTTTATTAAGCTTGTAAGTCACTCATCTATATAAGAGCCTATGAGTTAAGTTTATCCTTAGCCTGGCTTTCATAATCCTTCGTCATAGCAAAAATAATTGGACTTAGGGCCAGTAATCCAATTAAGTTAGGAATCGCCATTAAGCCGTTGAAGGTATCGGAAAGATTCCATACAAAGTCTACCTTATAAACTGCACCAACGAAAACTAGAGCAACCCAAATCCACTTATAGAACTGTATAGCTTTAACGCCTGCAATATATTCAAGACACTTTGAACCATAGTAATACCAGCCTAGGATTGTGGAGAATGCAAAGAAGATTAGTCCAAATGCAACTACTAGACCACCTATTCCTGGGAAGGCCACATCGAAGGCTGTAGTTGTTAATGCAGCTCCGCTTAATCCATTTGAAATAGTCATCGCACCTGTAGCTTGATCGATTGTTACAAGGCCTGATACTAGTATAACCAGGGCAGTCATGGAGCAAACTATCAATGTATCGATAAAAGAGCCTAATGAACCAATAATCCCTTGTCTTACAGGATCATTGTTTTTGGAAGCTGCATGGGCAATGGGGGCACTACCTAAACCAGCTTCATTAGAGAATACACCCCTAGCAACACCATATCTGATAACGGTACCAACTAAGCCTCCACCTACGGCTCTTGCAGAAAACGCATTTCCAAAAATCATTCCGAATGCTTCAGGAACTGCACCTGCATTTTTAAATAGAATAATTAATGAGCCGATAATGTAAATCACAGCCATTAAAGGAACAATCTTTTCAGTAACCTTACCTATACTTTTAATTCCCCCAAGGATAACAAGGGCTGTGGCAAGGGCAATAACTATACCTGATATAATAGGAGAAATACCAACGGAAGTCTTCACAGATTGGGCAACGGAGTTTGCCTGAACCATATTACCAATACCAAAGGCAGCTACAGTTCCAAAAAATGCAAATAGCCAACCTAGCCAAGACCAATCGCCACCAAATTTTTCTGTCATGCCTAGCTTTATATAATACATGGGACCACCGGACTTTTCACCCTTTTCGTTAGTAATCCTGTATTTAATAGCGAGGAGTGCTTCGGCATATTTTGTGGCACCCCCAAATGCAGCAGTAACCCACATCCAGAATACGGCACCGGGACCACCGGCAGCTATAGCACCGGCAACTCCAGCTATATTACCTGTACCGATTGTTGCTGCAAGGGAAGTCATTAAAGCTTGGAAAGGTGTAATATCACCTTCGCCTTGATGCTCCTTGGAGAATAGCAATTTAAAGGCGTAGCCAAGCTTTCTAAATTGAACAATTCTTGTTCCCATGGTAAGAATAAAACCTGTACCAACGAGGAAGAATATCATTAATCCTCCCCATGCAAAGCTATTAATTTTACTTATAAGTGCGTTTAAAGCTTCCATAAATAATTGTCCTCCTTTATAATAGTTATATGAATTTAAAAAACCTTCCTATTCCCCCTTTCCTTCGCCGTTGATATTATTATAATAGACGAGTTTCATGAGGTTTCAGAAGGTTTCAAAAGATTACTCATTAATATCCTAAAAATTATGAAAAATCAGATTTTAGTTTTTAATATAATATAGGAGTCTGTGAATGAATTTTCTTATACTTACCTTACCACGATTTTTCCCTTTTCCACGGATATAGTCCATTTCTTTTTTTATTTCCTTAAAATCATAGAGACCATTTGAATATTCCAAAAAAGTATCGTTCATGTTGTCTTCGATACCGAGGTGGGCTAGATTAATCATGCCCTTTATGGCTGTACGTCGGATTCTTTGCTCAATTGTTTTTGGATTGTAATTAAATTTTTCACATATTTCTTTAATTGTAAAGTCCGATAGATTTACCTTTGATTCAATTAAAAACTTTATAATTGCAATTATGTCCTGGGTACCTGATTCGCCCATAATACCGATTTTTTGAAGGATATACTTAATCCTTTTTTCATAGTCAAATTTATGTGGATTATTTTCTAGGGGTTGTTGTATTGTGAACAGCTTTTTGATTTGATTCAGCTTACGTTTGCTATCAATTTTTTCCTTTACACGATGGACAACATTTTGAATTTCAATTGCATTGATGGGTTTTTGTATATAGAATTCAATGCCATTTTCGTAGGCTTTTCCCACCATATCCTTTGAAGAAACCTGAGAAATCATAATGAATGCTATATTATTATCATTTTTTTTAATCTCCTTAACCAGGGATATGCCATCCTTTTGTGGAATAAATAAATCTACTAAAACAATGTCCGGTTTTAGGCTTAGAATCTCATCGAAGGCTGAGCTTCCATCTAGGGAATAGCCCACCACTTCTCCAAGATAGCAGTCGTAAATGATTGTACTTAAGATTTTTACAATATTTATATCATCTTCAACTATGAAATATTTCATATACTCACCTCAATTTCTTCATTGGGAATATATATATTGAAGCAGGTTCCAGCTCCTAGAGTCGATTCGATGTCAATATGGCCCTTTAAGTGATTTTCTACTATATCTTTAACGAGGCTTAAGCCTAGACCACGATTTATTTCTCCCGTATCATAATTGATTTTAGTTGAAAAGCCTGGAGAAAAAATACATTCTAAATCCTTTTTATTTATTCCCTTTCCATTGTCTATGACTTTAAAGAGGTGTTGCGATTCAAGGTTATGATGGATTAATGATATCTTTGAATATTTTTTATTTGAATCCAGGGCATCAAAGGCGTTCATGATGAGGTTACGGAATATAGACATAAGTTGGTAGTGCTTATCGGTATAAAAATCAGACCCCCTTTGAAAGGAAAGGCAAATATCAATTTCTTTAAATTTAATTTCCTTCTCCATCTTTTCTTCAAGTATGTCCATTATATCCTTAAAATACATTCCATTATCTCTATATTGGGTTTCAGTAATTCCCCTTACCCCCCGAAGCATGAGTTCATATTCCTTTTTTATTTCGTGGACATCACTTGCAATTTTTACAGAGTTATTGGACCAACTATCAGGATTTTTCCTGTCTCTAATCTCTTCAAAAAGTCTGTAGGCATTGGCCATGACTTCCTCAATCTTGTCCATGTTTTTATCCATCCAATACATTTCAGATTTTAAAATCATTGTAAGCCATAGGAGTTTTCTATATCTCTTCTCATGTTCAGTTTTAAGCAAAAGCATTTTATAGTATTTTATAATTGTGGCTATAATCCATATAGCCCCTGATCGAATCAGAGCTACCATTAGTAGGGAAGTAATAATATTAAAGTAGAATGTATGATTGTAATAGATGATTCTAATTAAGATTTCAAGTACATTTGAAGTGAAGTCACATATGGCAGTTATAAAGAAAAAAACATTTAGATTTAAATAATTTCTTTTGCGGATTATCCATGTAAAAAGTATTCCATAGAAGACGAAGAAGAAAATTTCAGGGATGTATGCTCCGATAATTTGATTATTTATGCCATACTTTAGAAAGTAGATGGCGATTCTCCAAAGATATGTGGAAAATCCTACGGCTATTCCTAGGGTAATTGGAGAAATATCCCTATTTAAAAATAGAAACAGGCCAAGGGCTATAATTGCACAGGAAACACGGAAATCTGAAACTAGAATGTCAATATAGAGTTGAGATGATAATGTGACAATAAGTGAACCGAGAAGTATTTTTTTCAGTTTTGTCATTGGACATCTCCTAATTATAAGCTATTAAGATTTTTAATATAATTATACAATAAAAATTTCTAATAATAAAATTATATAATAAAGATTTTTAATAATAATACAAATTATAGAATAAACTATAAGAATTGAGATTAATAATTATACAAAAAAACAAATATTTTTCTTGTTTAGCTATTATTTAAGGTTGAAATATTGAAAGCAAACATATAAAGATATTATATAGATATAAAGATACTTTAGCCCTTTAAAGCTCTTGACATATAGCCAAACAATATATATAATAAATTCTAAAAACATTCGCAATTTTTTTAAAAGTATATAGAAATTTATGGAATTCCTAAAGCTGTATATCTATGTAATTTACGTTATAAAGTTCAACATAAACAACCATAGATAAGACAAGTTTGAACTAAAATCTATAAGGAGGGAGAAAATGTTAAAAAAAATCAACAAGGTATTAGTTGCTAATAGGGGAGAGATAGCAATAAGAGTTTTTAGAGCCTGTAAGGAATTAGGATTAAGAACCGTTGCTATTTATTCAAAGGAAGACAAATATACACTTTTTAGAACTAAGGCCGACGAATCCTATTTGATAGGAGAAAAAAAGAAACCTATAGAAGCATACTTGAGCATGGACGAAATTATAAAGTTGGCTCTTAAAAAAGGAGTAGATGCAATACATCCAGGATATGGATTCCTATCTGAAAATCCGGTTTTTGCCCAAAAATGTAAGGAATCTGGAATTGAGTTTATAGGTCCCACCAGTGAAACCATAGATAATGTAGGTGATAAGATAAAATCAAAGCTTTTGGCAAAGAAAGTAGGAGTTCCTATCATACCTGGGGTAGATAAACCTATTATTTCAGAGGAGGAAATCATAACCTTTGCCAAGGAATATGGATATCCTATCATATTAAAGGCATCTGCTGGCGGTGGCGGTAGGGGGATGAGAATAGTCCATTCCCAGGAGGATGTAAGCAGGGAATTTAAGAGTGCAAAGAATGAGGCTAAAAAAGCTTTCGGCATAGATGATATTTTTATAGAAAAATATTTAGAAGAGCCTAAGCACATAGAAGTTCAAGTTCTTGGAGATAAACATGGAAATATTGTACATTTATTTGAAAGAGACTGTTCTATCCAAAGACGACATCAAAAAATTGTGGAATTTGCACCGGCTATTGCTATAAGCAGTGAATTAAGGGAGAGAATATGTGAGGATGCCTTAAAAATTGCAAGGGAAGTAAACTATGTAAGTGCTGGTACAGTAGAATTTTTAGTTGACAAGCATGGCAACCACTACTTTATTGAGATGAATCCGAGGATACAGGTTGAACATACTGTTACTGAAATGATTACGGGCATAGATATTGTACAGAGTCAGATTTTAATTGCACAGGGATATACCTTAGATTCCCATAAAATTAACATCCCTTCCCAGGAATCCATTAGAACCCGAGGATATTCAATTCAGTGTCGTGTAACTACTGAAGACCCTTCTAATAGCTTTGCACCGGATACTGGTAGACTAGATGTCTATAGAACCAGTTCAGGATTTGGGATACGACTGGACGGGGGTAACGGTTATACTGGTTCTATAATTTCACCATATTATGATAGCCTATTAGTTAAAATAATATCTTGGTCGAGAACCTTTGAAGATGCGGCTATGAAAGCTATAAGGTCTATAAAGGAGATGAATGTTAAGGGTGTAAAGACAAACGATGCTTTCCTTATAAATGTACTTAATCATAAGAGATTTTTAAGTGGACAATGTGACACTCATTTCATTGACCAGACTCCGGAATTGTTTGATATAAGGCCTAAGAAAGATAAGGAAACTAAAATATTGAGATTTATTGGAGAAAAGGTTGTAAATGAGGTAAGGGGTACAAAGAAGGATTATGATATTCCCCAGGTACCTAAGGTTCCAAGTGTTAATGACTTAAGGGGTACAAAGCAGCTTCTTGAAGAGAAGGGTGTAGAGGGAGTAATTGATTGGATAAGGGCTCAAAAGAAGCTGTTACTAACTGACACAACCTTTAGGGATGCCCATCAGTCCCTTATTGCTACTAGAGTTAGAAGTAAAGACATGATGAAGATTGCCAATGCTACTGCCCTATATGGTAAGAATTTATTTTCCCTTGAAATGTGGGGAGGGGCTACCTATGATGTGGCATATAGATTTTTAAGGGAATCACCTTGGAGAAGGTTAGAAGCGCTTAGAAAAAAAGTACCAAATTTACTATTTCAAATGCTCATAAGAGGTTCAAATGCAGTAGGATATACAAACTATCCAGATAACGTAATAAGGACCTTCGTTGATGAAGCATCTAAGAAGGGAATAGATGTTTTTAGAATATTCGACTCTCTCAACTGGCTAAAAGGAATGGAAGTAACCATAGATGAGGTTTTAAAAACTGGCAAAATAGCCGAGGTCTGTTTATGTTATACAGGGGATATTTTAGATACTAAACGTGATAAATACTCTTTAAAATACTATGTTGATTTAGCTAAGGATGTAGAGAAAATGGGGGCACATATACTTGCCATTAAGGATATGTCGGGACTGTTGAAGCCCTATGCAGCTGCTAAATTAATAAAGACATTAAAACAGGAAATATCAATACCGATTCATCTTCATACCCATGATACAAGTGGTAATGGAGTGGCTACCCTATTGATGGCTGCAGAAGCCGGGGTTGACATAGTCGATACTGCCTTTAATGCTATGGCAGGGCTTACAAGTCAACCGGCCCTTAACTCAATAGTTGCTGCATTGGAAAATACCGAATACGATACTGGTATAGATCTATTGAATATTCAAAGTATATCCGACTATTGGACCGATGTAAGAAAGTTCTATGAACCCTATGAGTCAGGACTTAAGTCTGGAACTGCTGAGATTTATAGATATGAAATACCCGGTGGACAATATTCAAATTTAAGACCCCAGGTAGAGAGCTTTGGGATGGCACATTTGTTTAATGAAATAAAGGAGATGTATAGAGACGTTAACGAGCTTTTAGGAAATATAGTTAAGGTTACACCTTCATCAAAGGTTGTAGGAGATTTAGCTATATTTATGGTGAAAAATGGACTTGATAAAGAAAATATATTTGAAAAAGGAAAGAGCTTAACATTCCCCGATTCAGTCTTATCATACTTTAAAGGAATGATGGGTCAACCCGTTGGAGGATTTCCCAAGGAGCTTCAAGAAATAGTTCTAAAGGGCGAAGAGCCTATTACATGTAGACCAGGGGAAATATTAGAGCCTGTGGATTTTGATGGGATACGTAGAACCTTAAAGGATGAGTTTAATATGGATGCTAATATGCGAAATATATTAAGCTATGCCCTTTATCCAAAGGTATACAGTGAATATTTAAGGTCTTTACAAGAATTTGGGGAACTAAGTAATCTTGAGAGTCATGTATTTTTCTATGGGTTAAAAGAAGGGGAAATAAGTGAAGTTGAATTAGAAGAAGGGAAGATATTAATTATTAAGCTCATAGAAATTGGGAAGATCGATGAAGAAGGTTTTAGAACAGTAGTTTTTGAGGTGAATGGTAATAGAAGGGAAATTAAAATATTAGATAAAAGTTATGGTGAGACATTAAATATTGATGTAACAGCTATGGCTGACCCCAATAATCAAAAAGAAATAGGAGCTTCTATACCAGGAACAATAAGTAAGATACTTGTTAAAGAAGGAGATAATATAGAGGAAAAGCAAAGTCTCCTTATTATAGAGGCTATGAAGATGGAAACAAATATGTTATCGGCTGTAAAGGGTGAAGTAGATGGCATATTAGTTTCAGAAGGACAAGAGGTTAAAACAGGTCAGCTCTTAATAAAATTAAAATAGGATAGTAATTTTAGAAAAGGATGGACTACTACCAAAAGTCCATCCTTTTTTAAATTACAAAAAATTAAAACTTTTTTTCAAAGAAATTGTAGGCTTGAAACAAAGTTAATTCAAATAATAGAAGACATATTCAAAAAATTACCAGTGAAATTTTGGTTGAAATTTTTGGAAGTACATAATAGAATTGACATAAATGAAGTTTAGCTGTAAACATAGGACCTAAGACCTATATTTTATTTTAAAATAGGAAAAATGACTGACTTTATTAGGACTTTAGTATATAATATGGAACATGCTCATTAAATTCTACTTCTATATGTAATTTGGCATCTTCAAATAAAATAGATGGGAAAAATAAATAGTTTGTGGGTATTATTAAGAAGTAAGAATTAAAAGGGAATGGGGACATATAATTAATAAGAGGGTCTATAAAAATTACAATCAGTCCTTTATATTCTAGCTGTTTAGTCAGGGGTCTTTAAATTATAAGTCTAGAATATGGGATTATTGTGATTATAATTTATGATTCACAGCTTTAAATGGGGGTGAAGTAGGGATGGGTCTAACGGTACAACAATTTTTTGATTATGTTGATAATTTGACAGAAGACAGACCAGGGGTAGTTTTAAAGGGGAAAAAAGATAATGAAAATATTGTTTATAAGATACACTTAGCCCACGATAAATTTTTTATTGATACTATTAAGGATTTAAGCAATGGAAAAAATAATGATGATAGATATATACATAATAAGGACGAACTTCAAGCTTTTAAAGTGAAAATTATGGAATTATTAAAGACCATAGATATTGAAGATATTTATATAGAATAGATTTGGGGTGTAAAGGATAAATGCTAGACAGTTATGAAAAGGAAGAACCAAAACTAAAATATTTTGAAAGAATACAGCTATATAATTATTATCATAAAGGTAAATTAGTAAAGCTAGACTCTTCTTTAGAATTGATAATGATGAGCATCTCCATAGAGGGATTAGATATAATAACAGATAAAGAATTTGATAAGGAAGATATACTATTGTTAAATATAAGGTTTGAAGGCTTTCCCTTTGATAAAGTATTAAGTAAAGTTAAATCTCTTGATAAAATTGGAGAAATGTATATGATATCCTTGGAATTCATCGGCATACCAAACTTTCTCTTTGAAAAATTAAAAAATGCCAAATAAAATTAGAAAAGACTTTTAAATCAAAGGGATTTTTTCCCTTGGAGTAGAGGCTCAATTTTTAAGTTACTGGTAGTTGGCTAATATTTGTAGCAGAGTAAACTTTGCTGCTTAATTTTAGTATGCTTTGAATCTAGTTTTTTCTCCTATTTCACCGTATATTAACTTTGCTATCGATCTCAGATTCTTAAGAAGGTCTTTATGTTTTTTGAAAACTATAAATGAACTCTTAAAGTATAATAATTGAGGAGCAATGTATAGCAGATAATGATAAATTAAAGCCCCTTGTACTACTTAGAAAATATATATTTTCTAAGTAGTACAAGGGGTTAATTTATATAGGATAAGGCATAGACTTCTTATCCACCCTATTCTTGACATAGAATTTTAGAAAAAGTAAAATATAAAAGATGGAGAGTTTTTAATTAAAGAAAGGTGGAGTACTATGAATGCTAAAATAAAAAAGACTATTGCCATAACTATAGCTGCCATTATGATTTTTGGTTTATTTTCGAGTATAATAATTACCTTTTCGAGTATGTAATTGAAAATATATTTTTAAAAATAGTAAAATCGAGCACATAACGATCTACCTTGCACCATTATAGATACCTTAGTACCTGAGCCTAATCTTTCGACTAGACACAAGCAGGTCACTACCCATAATGATGGTTCGTTCGACCCTACATCATATCTTAACAACCCTATACAATCTTTCAACTGTATAGAATCATTGGCAGTACCCTGAATCATCAGGATACTACATCGACACAATGCAGAATCTTAGCTCGACCCTATATGATAGGTTGGGATCCTATTACAATAATACTAGAGTACGACTGTAATAGAACCTTTCCCAACCATATAGAATCTTCCCTCCGACTGCATACCAGCCAAACAAGACCAATATACAATCTTTGGCCGACCCATATACACCCCTGTTAAAGAGCATATATAAGTCTTGGCTCAACCGTTATGTCCCCGACACTATATATTATGGACAATATTAAAGAATATATACAAAATAACAAAATGAAATATTTACCAATTTATAAATTCCTATTAGTATTAAAATAGGCCTAAAGTGATAAAATGAAGGTGTTGAGTTATAAGGGACTTTCATCAGTTTTATCCTTTTTTAAAAAGGCTCTGCAACTATTTCCTGAATTTCTAAGAACAGCTACCGAGGGTATAAGTTTAGTTTTGAAGCCGAAATATTTACATCCCCTTGGATTATTCTGGTCCCATGTTATATAAAAATATCTGCATTTAAAGCAGTCTAGCCCCTTATTTTCAGACATATCTAAAAGCTCCTATTCACTAATTAATGTAATAAAGCTTATCTGACTTCTATTTAAAAATCTAATAGGCAGCATACTTGTACCTAAGCCACTATTGATATATAGTAGCCTATTATTTTCTAATTTGTAAAGACCCTTATCATATTTTGGAAAAAAGCCCTGGCCAGAGGCAATAAGTCCACCTAGAAAGGGAAGACGTATTTGGCCGCCATGGGTATGGCCGCATAATATTAAATCACAGGGCAGAGCCTTTGATTTAAATAGAATATTAGGGGAGTGGGAAAGTAGTAAAGTAAAATTGCTAGTATCAATACTGCTAAAGGCTTTGTAAGTATTTTCATGATTTGTATAAGGGTCATCAATACCACAAATATTTATTATAAAGCCATCTTTATTAATGCATTCCTTAGAATTATTTATAATCTTTATTCTTCTTTTTACTATTCCATCAATGAACTCTGCAGCCTTAGTATTTTTCCACTCATGATTACCTGAAACAAAGTAAGTATTGTTACTAATCTTAACTAATCCCTCTAACCATTCATAGACATTGTGAAAGTCACTAGTCCTTTTATCAATAATATCTCCCGTAAGGGCGATAATATCGGGTTTAAAGTCCTCCATTTCTTGGAATAAACTATTATTTGAAAGTTTTTTATTATGTAGGTCTGAAATATGGATTATCCTAATTCTTTGGCCCTTTAATAATTTTTTTGACTTCAATATCATATTTTCTATTTTTACCCTATTTACTTCAAAATAAATTCTAGTAAGTAATATTATAATGATAATTAAAATAGTAATAATAATTATTTTAATGTTCATTTCCTATATTCTCCTTTAATTTAGAAAGATTTCATACTAAATATTATCTTATTTATACTAAATTTACAATAGGAGTAGTTTGACTCCTTATTCTAGTTCCTTAAATACTTGCATAATTCCTAATAGATATAGATGAAACAAAGGCCCATAAATATGGGACAAATATATATTTTAAAATTATCAAAATTAAATGATTGAAATAAGGCATAAATAAAACCATAATTTAACATCACCATTATATGAATATGACATAGAGATAGTGCGAAAAATTTATATAGAAAGCAATTAAAATGAAGGCTTATTTAAGACCTTCTTTTTCATCGAGTTTTACTTTGTGAAATGACCTATAATAATAAAAACTAAGGTGATGTTATGAAGAATGTAGGATTAGTATTGCAAGGTGGAGGCATGAGGGGAGTTTATACTTCCGGAGTCTTGGATTTTTTTTTAGATAAAGATTTATATTTTTCATATACTATTGCGGTTTCAGCAGGGGCATGCAATGCAGTAGCCTATATTATGAGGCAAAGAGGACTTGGAGAAAAGGTTTGTGTAAACTACATTATAGATAAAAAATGTATAAGCTACACAAACCTATTGACCAAGGGAAGTATTTTTGAGATGGATCTCATGTTTAATGAGCTTCCAAATAGCTTCAAGTCCTTAGATTTTAAGAGTATTAACAATTGTACAGATAGACTTATCGTTACTGCTACAGACTGTTGTACTGGAACCCCCGTATATATAGATAAAAATCAATGTGATGACATTATAACTGCTATAAAGGCTTCAAGCAGTGTACCTTTTTTAACTAAAGCAGTAAAGTTTCAACAAAGGAGTTTGTTAGATGGAGGGATTTCAGACCCTATTCCCATAAAAAAATCAATGGAAGATGGGAATCTAAGGAATGTAATAATTTTAACCAATGAAGAGGGATATAAGCAAAGAGCCTTTAAAATGAAATGGTTGGCAGATACAATATATCCTAGTTATAGTAATCTAGTAAAATCAATCATGAATTCCCATGCCCTATATGATGAAACTATAAAGTACATAAAGAGCCTTGAAAATGAGGACAAAGTTTTTGTAATTAGACCAAGTAGATATTTAAAGGTAACGACCTTTGATAGAAATACTAAAAGAATTAAGGATTTGTATGAACTAGGTTATAGAGATGGAGAAGAAAGGTATAATGATCTCATTAGGTGGCTCCAATGATGATTTTAAAAATTACAATTGTATATTATAAAAATATGAGACAGATAGATAGAGTATAGAAGTTTTTCTTTAGGGAAGCTTTGGTTTTAATAGAGGGTAAAATATGCTAATATATAGTATATGGTAAGTATGTAAACAAAGGCTTTGTAAAGTTATCTAGCCTTAAAGATTAATAAATTACAAAGAAAATATAGAGGAATTTATTATTTTCTTTGTAATGTATATTAGGTTTTAGGGGTAGGTATCTACTGATGGAGGTATAGACTAGATGATGGAGTTTAACTGTCTAATAAATAAAGCCATAGAGGTAGCAGCTAAGGCCCACGAAGGACATTATAGAAAGGTAACGGGTATACCATATATAGTGCATCCCTTTGAGGTTGCCCTTATTCTACAGGAAAATGGTTGCAGTGAAGAGGTGATTGCTGCTGGAATTTTACATGATACATTGGAGGATACGGAATTAACGAAGGAAGATATTTTAAAGGAATTTGGAAAAAATATTCTTGAGTTAGTTTTAGGTGCTTCAGAGGAACTTGAAGGAAGAAAAAATAGATCATGGAATGACAGAAAGCTGCATACTGTAGAATATGTGAAAAATACTTCCCTTGAAATCAAGATGATTACCTGTGCCGATAAACTAAGTAATATCAGAAGTATGATAAATTGCCATAAAGAAATGGGGGGCAAGCTTTGGGATAATTTCAATGCTCCCTATGAAAGGCAGAAGTGGTACTACAATAGTTTGGTGGAGAGCTTAAAGGGGATGGAGAAATTTAAAATGTATATACAGTTTAAGGAAGCTGTAAATTATCTATTTGAGGAAATCCCATGATTTAGCCTTGATAGAATGTTATATAATAATAAGCGTTATGGAAGTGACAATAGATTATTACCTTCTTAATTTACCATATATTAAATGGGACACTCCCCATCTATAATTAGATATTGATAAAAAAAGTTATGTTATTTTTGTGAAATATTGTATATATTTAAATATTCAAATTAGTAATTAGGAAAGCTATTTTGTAAAAAAAAGTCCATAAAAAACGTAAAACAAAGTGAATCGTTTTACGTTTTTTTATTTGTTAAAAGGCCATAAATAAAGGATTTAACTATTGTTTAGGGAAGTTGCAAATTTATTTGAATTTAATATACTAAAAGTAGAATGGGCTCTTCAATTCATTTGACAATCAGTAATATATAGGATATAATGGTAAAAAAAATATTTTAATAAAATAAAATACTTTTATTAATTTTTTTGTAATTTAATACAAAATTTGTATTTATATTTATTTTTTTACAAAAATACTCCTGTATTTAAATTTTAATGTACTTAATTCCATAGAAAAAACAGCTTTTATGAAAAAGCCATAGAGTAAATATAGAATAATTGCAGTAATGTCCTCAGAAAAGAATCTAGTCTCAGTCATTTCTAATTCTATACTTAAATAAATTGTAGCAATTCCAGCTTAAAGGAATTATATATGACGATATTAACCCTTATGTAACTCATTGTGCTGCTCTAAAAATATATATTATGGGGTAGACCTTATTTCATGTGACCTTATTTTCTGAACCTGGAAATTTTGATATTTTTATTCCTTTTCTAAGTCTGCTTATATATCAAGCAGATCATAAAAGATTTTTAAAAAACTGTATATCAATCCATAGGTAAATTATAAAATCATCTATAGATTTTTAAAATAGGTAGTTCCTATATGTTATAGGAGTCATTTAAAAGATATGAAAACCCTTAAGGCCTCATTTCATAGCAATTAGTGAATCTCTAAGAAAATTAATTTAATAATTTAAAATAGACCGTATTTTGATATTATAGCTTTATGTCATTTAAGATTATACAATATATAGTATATTTTTTAGATGACCTTCTTTTGATTGCTTAAAAAGTCATTTTTGGAGGGTTTAGTATGAAAAAAATGTTAACTGGAAACCAAGGAACGGCATTAGGGAGCTATGAAAGTGGAGTATCCTATGCAACGGGTTATCCTGGAACTCCATGTACAGAGGTTTTAAATGAACTATCAAGTTTTACAGATATCGATTGTGAATGGTCAACGAATGAAAAAGTTGCTTTAGAAGTTGCCTGTGGAGTATCAATTTCGGGCAGGAGGTCTTTAGTATTGATGAAAACATTGGGATTGAATGTAGCTGCCGATGCCTTTACTCAATTATCAGGTACTCCAATCAATGGTGGGATTGTACTTGTTGTAGCCGATGATGTTGGGAGAATAGTTGGGGATGATTATCAAGACTGTAGATTTTACAACATAATGTCCCAGGTTCCCCTCCTTGAACCTTCCGATAGCCAGGAAGCTAGGGAATTCATGAAAATAGCATTTGAAATCAGTGAAAGATTTGAAACCCCAGTAATTTTTAGACTTAATTCAATTACTAGTAAATCTAAATCCGTTGTCCATATAAATCAAGAAATAGACCGGCCTGGGAAGAGATATAGACGTATTCATAAAAAGAGTCTACAAAAAACCATTGGGAATGTAGTAAGATTTGGATTTGATAACTACGATTCTCCTAAGCTGAAGGACTACTGGCATGATTTTAATGAAAACTGGAATAGATTGTCATCATATTCAAAGGATATAGAAATCAACAGAGTAGAATTACAAGATAGTACAATTGGGGTTATAGCATCAGGAGTTTCATATCTTTATGGAAAGGAAGTTTTACCAAAGGCATCATTTCTGAAACTGGGGCTAGTATTTCCTCTTCCTCAAAAGATTATTAAAGAATTCATAGAGAAACATGAAAAGGTCTATGTGCTTGAAGATGGACATCCAATAATAGAGAAGGAAATAAGAAATATGGGATTTGAGGTAGAAGGCGAATCGATATTTCCAAGATTTCCCCATATGCTCTATTTTACCCCTGACATTATAGAAGAAAAAATTTTAGGCAAAGTAAAAGAGCGGGAAGAAGTAAGGGTTCCCTTTAGATTACCAGTAAACTGTCCAGGATGCTCCCATAATGTAATAAATGATTTATTGAAAAAAAATAATATCAAAGCTGTTGGAGGAATTGGTTGTGGAGGTTTAGGAGCTTTTCCCCATTTTGGAGCTATCGATGTAGTAAAGTGCATGGGATCATCCTTTGGAATTGCATATGGATTTAATAAATTAGGGAGTGATGATGAAAAAATTGTAGGGATTATGGGTGATGGTGAGTTTTGGCATACTGGAATCAATGGACTGCTCAATATAATTTGGAATAATGGAGATTGTACATTGATAATAAATGACAATCTAACTGTTGCCATGACAGGAGGCCAAAAAAATATTTCAAGTCCTCTAGAGAGTCACAGCAATAAGAGGAGAATTTCCATAGAAAGAGTCTGTAGGTCTATAGGGGTTGATAGGGTCCATGTTATAGATAGTTACGATGTAGAGGAATTAGAAAAGGTATTGTTGGATGAAATTGAGAAAAAGGGGGTTTCTGTAATTATTTCAAGGCGTAAATGTTTAATATTCTCCTAGAAATTGTTTTGTAAATTGCATAATCAATGTTAAAAGAATTTAATTTTATGTATGGTATCAAAGTCTTGGTTATACCATATTTATTATGCAAATTTTCAATATTAACAAAATGAAATCCAATAACTAAGTAAAGGGGGTAGCGGCATAGGTGTTAGTAGATGATTTAAATTTAATCGTTTGTGGAGTTGGTGGACAAGGTGTGGTTTTATCAAGTGATATCCTTGCTAATGCTTTTTTAAAGTCAGGTTATGATGTTAAAGCAACAGATATTATTGGCTTAGGTCAGAGGGGAGGAAGTGTAGTTACCCATGTTAGGGCAGGGGAAAAGGTAATCTCACCTCTTATAAAAAAGGGTGAGGCAGATATTCTATTATCCTTTGAGAAATATGAAGCCCTTAGATGGAGCAGATATCTTAAGGAAGAAGGCCTTTTAATTGTGAATGATAAAAAAGTAACTCCAACATCTGTTACAGAAAAGCTTCAAGATGATATCGATTTAGATAGGCTATTAGGGGAACTGGATTATGAAAGGATGATTATTGATATATCCAGCATATTAAGGGATGATGAGATAAGCTCTAAGTATACAAACACATTTATGCTGGGTATGTTGTCAATGAAGACTAGTATTGAATCTAGAGTTTGGGAAGAAAGCATAGGTGAAAATGTAACTGTTGGTTTTAGGGAAGATAATATAAAGGCCTTTAGGGTAGGAAGAAAACTATTCCAGATGAAAGCTGAGGAAAATTAAGTCCTTTCTTCTAGGTCATAGATAGGGCTTAAATAAGATTAAATAGGGAAAGGAGACTTCAATGGAATTAGAAGGAAAAGTTGCCTTTATAACGGGGGGCGGCCGTGGAATAGGTAGGGCCATTGCCTTGAAAATGGCTGAAGCAGGGGCAGATGTAGTTATAGGTTATAAAAACAATACTGAGGCAGCCAAAAAGACAATTGAGGATATAGGTAAATATAAGGTAAAGTCTATGATAGTAGGCTTAGATGCAAGTAAGAAGGAAGAAGTAATGGAATCAGTAGATAATATAATTAAAGAATTTGGAAGGATAGATATATTGGTAAATAATGCAGGAATAACAAGGGATAGTCTATTTAAAGATATGAAAAAAGAAGAGTGGGAGGATGTACTAAATAATAATTTGAACAGTGTATATTTTTGTACAAAGGCAGTAGTTTTAGACATGTTGAAAAGGAACTATGGAAAAATAATTAATATTGCATCATTAGGGGCTTTTTACGGGAATATAGGTCAAGTCAATTATTGTGCTTCCAAGGCCGCTATTGTTGGGTTTACAAAAAGTTTAGCAGCGGAATTGGGGAGAAAGGGTATACATATAAATGCAATAGGTCCTGGCTGTATAGAGACAGATATGCTAATGAAGGTTCCTTCAAAGGTCCTTGATAAAATGCTCGATAAAATACCCTTAAAGAGATTCGGTAGGGGAGAAGACATAGCTTCTGCCGCTTTATTTCTAGCTAGTGACGAATCCGATTATATTGTAGGACAAACCCTTATTATAGATGGGGGACTAGAATTATCAATTACATGAAGAACTTATATAAATTTAGATTTTTAAAATTAATGTTAAATATAGAAAAATTCTTAAGTTTTATAAAAGATATACGATCGTCCTAGGGTCAACTAAAAAATTTGTTTAATATTACTATTGATGCATAAAAGAATTTAGAAGAAGGTAGAGACCAAATTTAAAGAAATTTTTAAATATAGATAGAGATATATAATATAAAAAAATACTTGTTGAAATTTTCCATAAAAAGTATTAAAGAAAATCTCAACAAGAGAAATAAAAGTATACTTAATTTTATCATAAAAGGACTAAAAATGCATATTTAATTTATTAAATTTTTATATATACAAGTTCAATAATGAACTTGCCAGGCTTTTGACAAACCCGAATTTCTTCGTTGTTGCTTCAACCGAGAACCCTTCCGTATTTCTTTATACGCTGCGGCCTCTCGCTTTCAGCACGCCTCGAACTTCAAATTTGTCAAAAGCCTATCATCTTGTAGACTTTGT
>JAKSBP010000201.1 GCA_022361035.1 Clostridia bacterium | reverse complement strand
TTTGATTTTGCACATGACATAAAGTGTGGCCTCCTTTCCATTAACTATATATGTTTAAGAGTAAAAATTGCTACAAATATTGTGGGGACGGGGTTGTTGACAACATTCATATGGTGTTCAGAAATGTCAACAACCCCGTCCCTATGGTACTCTGGTTTAAGGTATACCTTCTTATTTATTATTTCTTTCTATTAATAAATCTGATAATGCCTCCGTATAAGAATATAATTGAAAAGATAATACTTATTATTAAAAATGGCCATTCCTTTTTAAATGCACTTAATAATGAAAGAAATAAGAAGAATATTCCAATCCCAACTAATATAATTGGAAATTTTGCCAAACCTAAAAGTGGCCTAGGAACTCTACCAGTACCAATAAAATTACCAGGACTGTACTGTTTTGACTGCCATTCTCTTAAATCTTTAATATCTTTATCACCGTTATTATTTTTACTCATATTACCTCCTAAAAGTTACTTTTTAATAATTGTATCATTAATTTTTTACAAATGTAATACAAAATATTTACAGTTATCTTAAAGAAGTAAGATACTAAGCCAGATTAAGGAATGGGTTAGCTGAGAATCTAAAAAGAATTTTCTGTTTTTTGTTTAATATAACAATAGCTTGTTAAATAACTAGATTTGGTAATTATATTTTGGCTAATTTTCTACATTACAATCATGGGACGGGGTTATTGACAAGATTTAGCATTTCAAATAAAGGTTTACTACATGCTTATACTTTATATTCTATTAACACTTTTATTCCTCATTAGCGAGTTTAACAATTCTTATAGCTTTAAGAAGCATATTTTTAATTTTTTCTGTATCCTTAATATCTTTCTTGATAGTAATACCTTTAATTCCAAGCTCTAAAAATTCTTTCCTCTGCTCATCATCCAAGTATTGAAGAAGTTCTTCAGTTGTATATGTAGAATTAGATACTTTCATTTCATCTGTTCTTCCAAGCAAATAATCTATAGAGACATCAAAGAAGTCTGCAAATTTTTTAAGAAGATCCATTTCTGGCAACTGTTTATTTTGTTCATATCTAGAAATAGAACTTTTATTTAAATAAAAGTTTTTAGCTAATGTTTCTTGAGTTAAGCCTTTATTTTTTCTTAATTCTTTAAAACGTTGTCCAAAAGTTGACATTTACAGAACCTCCCTTCAACTTATTATATATTATGTTGCTTTAAAAGAAATAAATGTTGCGTTATAGGAAACTTTATTTCTTTTTTATGTTGACAAGTTGTATTAAAAGCGTATAATATAATTAACTTAGTTGCGTTAAAAGCAACATAGGATATTGTTTTACATTTTCTTATAATAATATGAGAAACTACCTAAAAATATAGGCAAGGGAGGACGTAATTCCATGCTAAAAACCATTAACAGCTACTTTAATGACTTTATCATTGATAGAGTAGTTGATATTAGTGAGCAGATAATAAATAATAATATAAAAGCTCAAAACCTGATAAAGGATTGTTCAGTTTTATGTAATAGAATAATGAAAGCTTTACCTATGAAAGATAAAAACCTAATACTTAGATATGAAGAAAAGCGAAATGAAACAGAAATGCAATACTTCCAAACAATTTACAGGCAAGGCTTTATTGATGGCTTTAAAGCAGCAAACATATCTAGCGAGTTAATAGAGTTTCAAGAAAGGCGAGGTATTGACAGCATATAGAATTACAAATAACAGTTTGATATATAAAATGTCAATAACTCCGACCCTATGTTATCTAGTAGAAAAAAGAAATGAAAGACTGCAAGAAGTTTAGGTTATTTTATTTCCTGCTCCAAATTGGAAAATAAGTCACAATCAAAAAAATCAAGTATACTTATTCCTATCCCATCACACAGCTTTTTGATGGTGGCAATCCCTGTGTTATATGTCTTACCGTTCATAATATCATTTACAGTTGATTGTGTGACACCAGAAATATTGCAAAGAGCATTAATTGTCATATTCCGTTCCTGGCACAATCCTTCAATGCGTTTGATTATTGCTTGAGAAATATTCATTTCAATCACCTCATAAATCTTATTTCGTTAATTAAAGGGTATCAACTTACTTGACAAATGATTAACGGAATACCGTTGAAATAGTTTTAGTGAAAGATTATACCAATGATATACCGTTGAAATAAAAATTCTCAGCTTAACTAATGCAAAGGGAGGTTTCAAATTGAAACAAGAGGATTATCATGGGAAGAAGCTAAAAAAAGAAAGAGAAAAACTCAATAGACTTGTTGATGAAGCCTTGAAAAATGGTATCTCTTTTACACAGGATGAGGTACTTATGGCTCAAAGCCGTAAAGTGGATAAGTTAATAGCCAGAATACAAAAGGAGAAAAGAAGGTCCGGAAAAAAACCATAAGAACGATAATAGAAGTTTCAACAACTCCGACCATGTGACACAACGATATGATAATACTTTCAGTGATTTTAACTAAATTTTTAATATCTTCTATATCAACCTTTTTTTCTTTTAATTCTGGACTTAAATTAATATAAAGTGCCAAGTGTATAGAGTTGTTGACGATATCTAGTGTTATAAGTAATGGTTTGCTATAAAGGTGCCAGTATATCCATACTCATGATAGTAGTCAAAAAGAATAGGAAATATAGATAATATTTATAAGATTAAGATAAATTACAGATATATTAAATTTGAGATTATTGAAATATATTAACATTAAAACCATACTTTATCATGATATTATTGTTATAGGTTGGAGGAAACTATATATGAATAAAAAGCTTTTAAAAATTATTATATTACAACTGTTATTCATTATATTATGTGGGGTAGTAGTTAAAAATGTAATGCAAAGAGAATTCTTATTAAGAGACTTAAAAATTATTCAGGAAGAATTTGTTTACGCTGATAATTACTATAAACGGAATAGATATAGTGAATATAATTTTTATGAAATAAGACAGTCTTTCAGACATTTAGCTAGTTCAATTGGTAAATATGAAGTTGTAGATGAAATGATAATTACCCCAAATACAGCGAAAATAATAGGTTCTATGTATTCAAAATTTTATATAATAGCCTCTAGTAACATTATATCAAAAGAAAATGCTGAATTGTATTATGATAAATTAGATGAAATAAGAGAAGTGATTAAGAGGGCACCTAATGATATAAGATTTAAAGACATATCTAATCAAACATATGAGAAATTAAATAAACTTTTAAAAGATATACACAAAAAAGAAATTATTAAACGAAGTACTTCAAATTAAATATACATTTTATTATTGAATATATTTCTATGGAATTATTTAAAGGTACTCTTTATGGGTATCTTTTTTTTAAGTATTAGGAGAAAAGAGTTATTTAATAACACTTGGTATTATAAACAATATTATGGGGGCGGGGTTATTGACAACATTTTATTTTTTAAAATAGCCATTTGACCATAGTATTTCTATACCTTAAATAAAAAGGAATATTTTATGATATAAACTTTTTGACTTTGATTCTATGGTAAAATAATGTAAAATGATATTTAAAATCGTTTAAAATAGATTTAATGGAGATAGGAGGGGATAATAATGAACAATAGAGAAGAATTGATAGGCGGTAGAATTGGAAAAATTTATAGAGTCAAAGAGACTGTTGTTCGGCCCTCCAATAAATGGACAAAAGATATACATTGTTTTTTGCAGTTTCTTCATGAAGAAGGTGCCGATTTTGTTCCGAAACCATATGGAATCAATGAAAAAAAAGAGGAGATACTTTCCTTTATGCCTGGAGATGTTTTTAACTATCCTTTGCCTGAGAAGCTTTTAAGTAGCACAATGATTATTTCCGCTTCAAAATTATTATTCAAGTTTCATAGGTATAGTGAAAGATATGTATCGAAACTTACCAATTATGAGCAGTGGATGTTACCTGCGTCTTATCCTATTGAAGTAATGTGTCATGGAGATTTTGCACCTTATAATGTTACTATAGTAAACAATGAAGCAACCGGTATCATTGATTTCGATACGCTTCACCCAGGACCAAAAATGTGGGATATCACATATGCTATTTATAGGTGGGCACCGTTTAAAAATCCGAATAATACTAATTCACATGATAAGTTAAAGGAACAAATAAGAAAGGCGAAGCTGTTTCTTGATACTTATGGGGTAGATACAGAAGGTAAAAGTTCTTTTGTTAGAATTTTAATGAAGCGATTAAAAAGCCTCATAGACTTTATGATTCATGAAGCAGGTAATGGTAATAAGGATTTTCAATTGAATATAGAAGAAGGTCATCTTCAACAATATCTGGATGATATTGAATATTTAGAAAGAAATGAGGAAGAGATAACTTGTGGAATCAGATGAATGTAACCTTCATTATTATAGGGACGGGGTTATTGACAACATCTAGCATTACAAATAACAGTTTAGTATAAAAGTGTTATTTGTAATGTTTCCTCAACAGTAATTGCAGGAAAGTAAAATAATATTTTCTAAACTCCAACACCTTAAAGATTTTAGCTTATTGTCAAAGTTTAAAATCCTAAAAGTGAAAGGAGTATTTTTTTATGTGTAAAGTCATTATAAATCCAGACATACAGATGCTATATTCCTGCTAAAATAGTCTCACAAAGGTTAAGAAATTCAACAGTAGATATAACTTTAGATTTATATTCACATGTAATAAATAAGGAAGTAGTTTAAAAAATAGAAAATATAATAAAGTATTAATAATTGCAATGCAAGAAAAATTTAAGAAGTTAAACAACTTTTATATATTTTTTACATAGGGTATAATATTAAGTAAATACTATAAATTTGTAACTAGGTGGTGTTTGTATGAGTACTGCAAAACAAAGATTACGTGAGCTTATTGATGAAATACCTGAAAGTGATGTAATGGAAGTTGTAGACTTTATTGGATATTTAAAAATGAAAAGAGAAAAAACTTTATATAAAGATTTACTTAAAGCTAGTGAGAGTAGCACAGATTTTTGGAACAGTGATATAGATGATGAGGTATGGAATAATGTATAAACAAGGAGACATTTTACTAATACCAATACCATTTACTGATTTAACTGCATCTAAGAAAAGACCAGTTTTAGTATTGTCAAATTCTTTATATAATAAAGCCACTAAAGATATAGTAGTTGTTGCAATAACATCAAATGTAGAGAGTAAGGAATATGCTGTTCTTTTTTCAAAAGATGATATGAAGGAAGGTACTTTAAAGGTTGATTCATGTATAAGAGCGGATAAAATATATACACTATCACAGGATAGTATTGTTAAAAAATTTGGTAGTATTAATGATAATGTTTTGTTCCATGTAAAAGAAAAAATATCTTTACTATTATAAAGTATGTAAAAACTTTTAATTATAAGACAAGAAAAACGCAGGAAGTTAGTTAAATGACAAGAAGACAACAAAAAACTAGGTTGCTAGAACCTAGTTTTTTCAATGGTGGGGAAAATGGATTTTATGTAGAAAGACCAACAATCCTTTAAAATAAATGGTTTTCAAAATTTCTGTTTTAGGAGAAACAAAGAAAAACATTGTTTTTACAAAAATAGGGTGCTGTATTTGAACCTCAACAGTAATTGCAGGAAAGTAAAATAATATTTTCTAAACTCCAACACTTTAAAGATTTTAGCTTATCGTCAAAGTTTAAAATCCTAAAAGTGAAAGGAGTATTTTTTTATGTGTAAAGTCATATCAAACAAGTTATGGGAAAGTTGGAGTAAAAGTACCACGGGACAGGCAAGGTGAATTTGAACAACTTGAATGCGAATAGGTTACTGTATATATAACTGTTTACCCCATATAGTCCATTTGTTTTTTTATTGATTTTACAATGCCTATATGACCACTATTATCAAATGTGATAAAATTTACTATTTTTGGTATTTTTCAAACAACTTGTGGAGGTTAGCGCAGAAGCTAATACTCCATATATGTATTTTGATTCATTTGTACAACTTAGAAGTTTTTAGTGGGCTTTATATATAAGATTGAGCATTTGCCTAACCTCCAGTTTTTTTATGTATGTTCAACATTAATCTACCATGGGTAAGATCTTTTATCAAGCTTATTACATATGTAAGTTTTATTAAGAACTTTTAACACTCAAGTATTGTAGAAAAATGTATAATAATGTAAGATGAAAAAATTTGCATGGTAAATATATTCAATAAATGTAAAAAAATACCGATATAATATCTAGGGTAGTTAAATATTATCTATGCGTCATGTAATTTCCATAAAAGCAAATATTTAACATTTAATATAACAGCTATGAATAGGACAATTTATAATAGTTTAAAAACAGCTACTGTATGAAAAAAAGTAAACAATACAAAGAAAGGAGGTGGATTAAAAGCTAAAGTTATTACGTTTTAGTCAATTAAATACAATATTTAGGAGCATTCCTGTAATGAAAAATAGTGAGATTAAAAAAGAAGAACCTCGTAGTAAAATTTATAGTTTGGTTGAATATGAGGTCTTGCTATTGATTATGTGAAACTCTAAGAATAATTAAGAAAATTGAAGAAAATAAAAGCTTATTGAAGGAGGAAAAACATGAAAAAACTACAAAAGATAATTGCTACGACTGTCATGGCAGCACTAGTAGCATTCAGTATAATACCAACAATTAACAGTTTTGCCAGAGTAGAGGACAATAAGATATCTATTAAAAATGAACAGCAAAAACGCAATGTAATGTATTATTCAGATTGGTCAATATGGGGTGGACAAGAGAATTTCTATCCAAAGGATATACCAGCAGACAAATTAACACATTTGAATTTTGCATTTTTAGACTTTGATAGTCAAGGGAATTTAGTATTTACCGATAAGGATGCTGCAGTAGGAGCGCCAGTAGGACAGCCAGGAGTCCAATGGGGAGCACCAAACGCAGGCATTTTAAATGCATTACAAGAATTAAGAGCAAAGAATCCAAACTTAAAGCTTGGGGTATCAATAGGTGGATGGTCTAGAAGTGGTGACTTTACAGAAGTAGCAGCAGACCCAGTAAAGAGAGCCAAGTTTGTAAATAATGTTGTCAAATTTGTAGAATACACCAATATGGACTATGTGGATATAGATTGGGAGTATCCAAACTTTGTAAGATTGGGAGACACAGTAGATTTAGCAGGTGACGAAGGTACACCAAATGCTATACCAGAAGATAAAGAGAACTATGTTTTATTACTTGAAGAATTCAAAGTGGCATTAGATAAAAAAGGAGCAGAATTAGGTAAGGCGTATGAATTATCTATAGCTTTACCAGTAGGTAAAGAAAAAATAGACTTGGGTATTGATGTAGAAAGAATATTTAATACCATTGACTTTGCTAATATCATGAGTTATGACATGAGAGGGGGATGGGATAGCCTAAGTGGTCACCAGACGGGATTATACCCAAATCCTAATGACACGATAAATACTGAGTCAGGTAGATTATTATCAATAGATCAAACAGTGGATTATTTAGTAAAACTAGGTGCAGAGCCAAACAAAATCGTAGTGGGAGTGCCCTATTACACAAGAGGTTGGGATAAAGTAGATAAGGGTAATAATCCTGATTTACCAGGACTATTTCAAAATGCACATAAAACAGGTAGAGATGCCGATTCAACTCCAAGCTATGGTGCACCAAATGAGTTACCACTAAGATTGGGTGATGGTGGACGTGCAGGTGGTGTATGGTCATACAGAAAACTAGATAATCTTAAAGCTAAATATCCAGGCTTAAAAGAATATTGGGATGATGTAGCAAAAGCACCATATTTATATGATGAATCTACAGGGAAATTCTTTACCTATGATAATGTAAGATCGATCCGCGAGAAAGGCGACTATGTCAATCAAAACAACTTAGGCGGAATAATAGTGTGGCAAGCTTCTAATGATAAGCCTGTCGATGGTACAGATGTAAGAGGTGAGCTTACAAGAGCTACTAAGGAAGCTTTATTTGGGCAGGAAGATTTGATTCATTATGACATAGTGTATTCAGAATTAGACATCGCAGCTACTGTAACACCCTATGAGCAACAAGGGAAAAGATATGAAATAACAATAAAGAACAATGAAAAAGCAGAAGAAAACGATGCAGTTCTTAAAGAGCTAGAAAAAGGCGCAGAAACTATAAAAGGTCCAAAGCTATATCTAAAGACAGATAAGCCTTTAACTGGAGTAAATCATTTGGCTGGAACAGTAACTTACGATAATGGTTATACGGTTGTCGATCTAAACTCAGTGTGGGAAGGTAAAAATATAAAACAAGGACAAAGCTATACATTCCAATTAAGTGGAGATGCTGCAATAGAAAGTATAGAAATAGTTCAGAGAATGTCTGACAATAGCCCAGATATGGTAAGACAAACAATTTTCGGAGATAAAATACCAGTAGAGAACCAAGCACCTGTATTTCATGGTGTAATCAATAAAACAATAAAGGTTGGAGAAATCTTCAATGAAGTGTCAGGAGTAAGTGCTATAGATAAAGAGGATGGTGACTTAACATCTAAGATAAATGTTATTGGAGAGGTTAATACAAATCAAGTGGGTGAATATCAATTAACCTATTCAGTAACTGACAGTCAAGGACTAGAAACAACTAAAACAAGAATTATAACAGTTGAGAATGTAAATAACCCACCAGTTGAAGGTTCAGACTTTGGTGTTGGACGAGGTATAGAATGGCCGACCCAAGTAAATGCACCATTTGCAGATATGACTGCATGGAACAATGGAGAATTTTCAGTTAATGGAGCATTAAACTTAAAGAAGATAGTACAAGATACTGGTGTTAAGTTCTTTAACCTAGGATTTATACAAGCAACTTCAGGAATTTCAGATGGTAAAGTCAACTGGGGATGGGGAGGCTTTGCAGTATTAAATGAGAAGAATGCTCATAACACTCAATATCAAGGAATTAAACAGGGCATAAAGGATGTAAGAGCCCTAGGAGGAGACGTAACCATTTCCTTAGGTGGATTAACTGGTAAAGCTTTATGGGAAGTTACTTCAGATGTTAATGTGTTATACAACACTTACAAGGAAATAGTAACAGGTTATGGCCTGACTAGACTAGACTTAGATATTGAAGGTCCTTCTGCTTCTAACAAGGGTTTAAATATCGCTAATGCTAAGGCGATTAAGAGAGTACAAGATGAAACAGGTATAGAGGTAGTATTAACACTACCTGTATTACCAAGTGGTTTAACGCATATCCAGCTAGACATACTAGAAGCATATCTCTCAGAAGGGGTAAATATTGACTTAGTAAACATAATGGCAATGTGTTACGGTCCTGCCACATTATTACCAGGTGAAAACTATGGAACAGCATCCTTAAGAGCAGTAGATAGTACAAAGGATCAAGTAAAAAATTACTTTAAACAATATGCAAATATAGAGCTAACAGATGCCCAAGCCTATAGAAAAATAGGTACAACGGTTTCAGTTGGATTTGAAGGGCAAGCCCACCCAATATTTCCTAAGGAGTGGACTAAATTAGTAGTAGACCATGCTATAGCCAAAGGAATAGGAATGACTTCTATGTGGTCTATAAACAGAGACTCAATGGCTCAATCAAATCAGGGGATATATGCACCTTATGAGCATACAAATATATTTAAAAGTTTTGGTAGCGGTGCGGGAATCCCAGGCCAAAATACTGCACCAACTTTAACTGGTGTAGAGGATAAGACAATAAATCTTAATGAGGGCTTTGAAGCTCTAGCTGGTGTAGAAGCCCACGATAGGGAAGATGGGAATTTAACTTCAGAGATTAAAGTAACAGGAACAGTAGATAATTCTAAGGTTGGAACGTATACCTTAACTTATAGGGTTACAGATAGTAAAGGATTAACTACGACTAAAGCAAGAGTTATAACAGTTGAAAGTGTAGTTAACGCACCAGCTGAAGGTTCAAACTTTGGTGTTGGACGAGGTATAAAATGGCCGGCTCAAGTAAATGCACCATTTGCAGATATGACTGCATGGAACAATGGAGAATTTTCAGTTAATGGAGCATTAAACTTAAAGAAGATAGTACAAGATACTGGTGTTAAGTTCTTTAACCTAGGATTTATACAAGCGACTTCAGGAATTTCAGATGGTAAAGTCAACTGGG
>JAKSBP010000267.1 GCA_022361035.1 Clostridia bacterium | reverse complement strand
GGCTTTAACAAACTTCCAAGTTCAAGGCACGCTAAAATCGAGGAGTGGAGCTTATAATAAAAAGGAAGTCTATTTGCTTTTAGCAAATACCATAAAATTTCCCACGAACTTATCAGTTCGTTCTAAAATTTTATTGACTAAGTGATCACCGGAGATTTTAGCAGTAACGCAGAAATTGGGAGTTTGTTAACAGCCTCAAAGACTAATTAGTCTTTCATTTGTTATCTATTTTCTTAGGATTAGTTCACATCAGCTGTCTCTAAAATATTAAATATTGAATTGAAATAGTAATTTATTAGATAAGTAATTATTTGCCTATTAAAACGCATTACTAAAAACCGCAGTTACTTATGGTACGGTTTCCCGAGCATCACATAAGAACAAGGTAAATTTAGTATTCCCAAAGGGACTCAAAAGTTGTATTGACAAAAACAACATAATGACTGATACGATTATGAATGGTATGTTGACTACAGCACTTGGCACTTCACCGACGGTTAGCAACGGCTTGAGAAGCGGCATGTAGATAGCTCTCGTGAGATATACCATCAGCATGAGAAGATAAAACATTGGAATCATAGATCGGTAACGTATTGATACAATCATATATAAGATACCATACATTGTAGCATTTGTGATATTAGTATATACTCTAATTAGAACAAAATACAATAGCTTAAGGTTAATTTATATATAGTTAGGAGATGCGTCACATGAAAAGGATAAAATGTAGAAAATATGACCCAAAAGACTATCAATTCCTTAGAGAAATGTTGTTTGAAGCGGTTTTCTGGAGCAGGACAGATGATCTTCCATCACTGGAAGAAGGATTGTCTTATGATTATACAAAACATATACTTGAAGACTTTGGCGAACGAAAAGGGGATATAGCTGTAATTGCAGAAATTGATAGAGTTCTTACTGGAGCTGCATTCATCAGGTATTGGAATAAAGATATCAATACAAGAGGGTATATTTCGGATGATATTCCCGTACTTGTAATCGGTGTTGCCAAACAATTTAGACGTCAAGGTCTTGGTAACGCTTTGTTAGAGTCTTTGAAATCAGTTGCTAAGGAGAACGGTATTCATAAAATAAGTTTATGTGTTACAAAAGGTAATATTGCGTATCATTTATACACGAAGCATAACTTTAAGATAGTAGAGGAGATTGAATCATCATATAATATGGTTTGGGAATCTTAGGATAATTGTATCAATTTACTTCTCTTGCAAAATATAGGAGTAAAAGTTATGCATTTAAAAAAATATTCAGCAATTCATCAAACCTCATCTAACTGCAAAAGAATCTTATAGATGTGTGATAGAGAATGTTAACATACTTCAGCAGCCAGAGAGAATCCTTTAGGCCATGCTACAAATCGCTCTAAAGGAAACCTCAGTGCCTGCTTTCGTTTATTAAGTTTCTTAGTCACACATCTATATACACATACTCAGCGATTTCATAGTAGCAATCAACCATACCATTTTTTATCCACATTTCAGTGAAGTCAACGACCCCGTCCCCATGACATTATACATCTCTTATTCTAGAATCAAAGCATATTATTTTTCTTTCTTTAAAAAAGTGTATGTGTTTTCATCTGATAGATAATCTACAAAAGCATAATTTAGTCTCCTAAAACTTTTGATATCCTCTACATCTACAATCTGTTTTTCAGCCATAAATCTTACCATTTCTCCCCTTGCCATCTTCGCTAGTGTTCCTTTTTCCACTACCTTGTTTCCAATCATCTCACCAAAAACACAAGTAATAAATCTCACTTTCTTGT
>JAKSBP010000415.1 GCA_022361035.1 Clostridia bacterium | reverse complement strand
ATTTTTAAAAATTTGTGCCCATAGCTCAGCTGGATAGAGCAACGGCCTTCTAAGCCGTGTGTCCGGGGTTCGAATCCCTGTGGGCACGCCACTAATTTTGAAGCAAGAGGTTAGAGGCAAGAAGTTGGAAAAGAGATAAAAGACCTAAGAGAATTGAAGAAATATTTATTTAAAATCCTTGGGGATTAGCCAAGTCGGTAAGGCAACGGACTTTGACTCCGTCATTCACAGGTTCGAGTCCTGTATCCCCAGCCACTTTATTCAAAATCAGTAGTTATAAACTGAAAGATAACAAGACCCATTAGCTCAGTCGGTAGAGCACCTGACTTTTAATCAGGGTGTCCCGCGTTCGAGTCGCGGATGGGTCACCAATTTAGAGGTGAGAGGTTAGAGGCAAGAGGTGGGAAGAGATTTAGAAGATATATAATGGTTAGACTTAAATTCCCGCATCCAACCTCCCGCATCTCGCATCCAAAAACGGAGGGGTGTCCGAGTGGTTTAAGGAGCTGGTCTTGAAAACCAGTGACTCCGCAAGGGGCCGTGGGTTCGAATCCCACCTCCTCCGCCAAAATATGGAGAAGTACTCAAGTAGGCTGAAGAGGACGGTTTGCTAAACCGTTAGGCCGGGTTAACCGGTGCGCGGGTTCGAATCCCGCCTTCTCCGCCATGAAATTTGAGGGCCTTTAGCTCAGTTGGTCAGAGCGTCCGGCTCATAACCGGCAGGTCCGGGGTTCGAGTCCCTGAAGGCCCACCAATTCAACAAAACCTTATAGAGAATCATTTATACACAAGAAGTGAGAGGTGAAAACTTAGAGCCTCTCAGGAGAGATTCTTGGCTTAAAAGAATAAAAGTTTGTTTTTAGAGGGTTAGCTTTAAATTCCTACTTTCGACCTCTGACATCACACATCTAAATAATTTAGGGGTATAGTTCAGTTGGTAGAACGACGGTCTCCAAAACCGTATGTCGTGGGTTCAAGTCCTGCTACCCCTGCCATTTATTTTCAATCGGGGTGTAGCGCAGTTTGGTAGCGCATCTGGTTTGGGACCAGAGGGTCGCGGGTTCAAATCCTGCCACCCCGACCATTTTACCTGTAAATACTCAACACATTCAAAATAGTTCTAGAAAAATAAAGAAGAATGACTTAAAAGAT
>JAKSBP010000434.1 GCA_022361035.1 Clostridia bacterium | reverse complement strand
AGCCAGTGTCACCCATTTTCCTAAGAAGGGACAACTTCTTGAGTTTTTATGGACTTTTAGACCTTATATTTATATAAATGAAGTTTTTCTCTTCCTCCCTTAGGCGAGGCACCCTTGCTTATCAAATGCCTAGATTTAACATTTACCAAAGATATTAACCGATAGTTTTTGTCATATTTTTTTATTTTTAGAATATTTTAAATTGAGGAAATTGCTTAATCTAGATTTAAAAGAATTTTAATAGGACATTTATTGATGAAAGTGAGGTACATATGTTTCAATTTATTAATGTCATTGACAAATATATAATTGAATTTATTAGTAAAAATCTGCAAAGTGAAGTCTTAAATATAATAATCTCCTTTTTCTCCTTCGCTGGAGATGATGGCTTTATTTGGATGGTTTTAATTTGTACCTTAATGATGTCAAAAAAATATAGAAAAATTGGCTGTATAGCTGCATGTGCTTTTCTTCTTAGTAGAATTACTGTGGATATACTTAAGCCTTTAATTGCAAGGCCAAGACCCTTTGAAGAATTATCCCATTTAAAGATATATATTGATAGGCCTACAACCTATTCCTTTCCTTCCGGCCATGCAATTACCAGCTTCGCTACTATTGGTGTATTAATTAATATCCTGAAAAATAACTTTTATAAGATTGGTCTTGTACTATTAGCTCTATTTATTACATTTTCTAGATTATACTTGCTAGTACATTATCCCTCAGATATTCTAATTGGAATGATGTTAGGGCTTATTGTCTCGGAAATCGCCTTACATTCCTTTAAGAAATCCTAGTTACTATCCTACTTAAGTGCCCTCCTTTGTAATCTCTTTTTCTTTATTTCTGCTACTATCCATATAATTATGGGTAACAAAATTAGAAATGGAAAAACGTAAAAATACCATACCTCTGAGAATCTAAAAAAGTGGATTATATTTTCAAATTCAAAATAAGCTAAATTAAGCATTAGTGCTGCCACAGGTACTACTATAAATCGATAATCTTTAAAATTAAATATTCTCGTAACACCTATACTGGTAGCTATAAGATATATGCTTGCCTTAACAAATCCTCCCAGTATAAATATGATAGCAATTATTATTTCAACTCTTTGAATAAAACCACCTATATTCATCCTCTTAATGGCTTCATAGGAAGGGTAATATACATTTGAAGCTTCATCTGCTCCCAAAACTAAAAGACCATTTACGGAAACTATAAATAATATGATTCCTCCTATTAAACACCCCATAATATATATTCTATAGGGAGAACTTTTTTTCTGAAAATTAGAAAATAACATGGTAAAGGTAAATGTTTGGGCAAGAGGAAATATAAGTACTTCGAAAGCTCCAAATAAAACAGGCTTTATTCCCTTGTCTAGTACTGGAAGAACATTATTAATATCCATGTCGGGAGTTAATAGGGATACTGAAATAATCACAAAGGCACTAAGAACAATAACGAAAAGCTCTGACCATCTAGCCAGTACTTCAATCCCTAGCTTTATTACCCAAATGGCTAAAATAACAACAAATAACATTACTAATGCTAAAGATGTTTCAGTCAAAGATGAAATAATTATAAATTGTCCTACATTTGTTAAAAGCTCGGCACCCTCCTCAAATATGAAAATAGTAAATACTATTACTAATCCCTTCCCTATGAATTTTCCAAAGCAAATTTCTATAACGTCAAATAAATTATTTCCTGGAAAAATACTAAGTATTCTAGCAAATATAAGGGCTAAGGGTAGTGACATAAATATTGCCAAGATGATGGCCAGCCAAAAATCATTCTCCGCTTTTAAACCCGATACCTGTATTGAAGATGAACCTATTATAAATAAAACCACAAGAGTTATTCCCTGCTTATCAGAAACAATTTCCCTTTCCACTAATTCATCCTCCAAAATATTTTTTATTGTCAATTAACCCATTTTATTATAGTATTACTTTTAAGTTATATTATTATTAAGAATATTTTTATTAGTTTTAAGACCTGAACTTTTACAGATGATAGATTCTACTTTCCTCCTTCAGTTAAAATAAAGTCTCCTCCTCAAGTTTCATAATTTGAAATTTTAGCAAAGGCGTTTAATTTAAAGATTAAATTAATTCATTATGAAAATATTATCCTCAGTAAGTACCATAGTGTATTATGCTTAATAATATGTTAGAATATATATGATTAAAAAAACGGCTCCAATGGGGCTAAAACTATAGGATTATCTTTGTAATTAAGGAGTAATTTCCTTTAAGATATATAAGGTCCTTTGAGTTCTTCAGGGAGAACCAAGGCTAGGAGGATTAGATATATGAACTTTGTAGCAATTGATTTTGAAACTGCTAATTCCAAGAGATCTAGTGCCTGTGCAATGGGAATAGTAGTTGTAAATAATGGACGAATAATCGAAAAAAAATCATGGTTAATCCGTCCTAAGGAACTACGATTTGATAGGATAAATGTATATATACACGGAATAACGGAAAAGGACGTTAAAGATGAACCTGAGTTTAATAAGCTCTGGAATAATATTAGGCCCTATTTAGAAAATCAGATTGTTGTTGCACATAACGCTAGCTTTGATATGAGTGTCTTAAGATATGTATTAGATGAATACAACATTTCCTATCCAAGCTTCGATTACCTATGTACGGTCAATGTCTCTAAAACTACCTGGCAAGGGCAGGTTAATAACAAGCTTGATACCTTGGCCAATATGCTTAACATCAATTTTAAACATCACGACCCATGTGATGACGCTGTGGCATGTGCTAAGATTTTGATTGAAGCTTTAAAGATTACAGAATCTAATTCAATAGAAGAATTATGTACTAAAGCTAAAATCAAATTAGGTAAGGTTTTTAAAAATGGGTACAGGCCGTGTAAAATATATAAATATAATCCAAGCTTTCAAAATACAACCTCTAATCCCTCTGAATCCTTTAATAAATGTAATGAAATCCATCCATTTAATAATAAAAAAATTATATTTACAGGCCCCCTACGTTCTATGTCACGGGCCCAGGCTAATAAGAAGGTTGCTAACCTAGGTGGAATTAATGGCTATGGCGTTACACTGGATACAAATTATCTTGTGGCTGGTATCAAGGATTATGAAAATCTGAGGTATGACCAATTAACTACTAAATTGCAAAAGGCCTATTCATACATAGAAAGAGGAATCAATATAAAAATAATTTCTGAAGGAGAGTTTTTGAAGATGTTATAGAAGAGAGATAGAAAATGTTAACTTACTTAAGCAGCCACAGAGAATCCTTTAGGCTCATGCTATAAAGGAAACCTCAGCGGCTGCTTTCCTTTATTAAGTTTGTTAGTCTCTCTTCTATATAATCTTCTATCCATCAATTAATATTATTAGATACGGTTCCTATAGAGTCTATAGGATGATAACTGAAGAATCGGTATTTTCTAAGCCATAAAGCTCCATAAGAAGATTTTAATTAATTAAGGGGACAGGGTTATTTTTTTGGTATTTTTTTGATTGACATACATATTATTCTAATATATCATTTACTTATGCTTCTACTATGTTAATTTAATAACATACCCTACAGTCTTTATAAAAAAATCTAAAAGGAGAGTTTTATAATGCTTACTTATAAAAAAGCCCTGGAGGAAAAAAGAAAGGATAAGCTGCCCTATGAACATTATAAATCTATTTTTAAAGACTTTTCTCCAGAAAAAATGTCCCAAAATACAGGGTGCTTCTATGATAGTGAAAAGAGAGAACTCAAAATAAAACTTATGGGAAATTATTATATTATAAAATACCCTTCAGGTGAAGTTTTGAAGGATGACTATACTGATATTGAAAAGTATCCCATAAAAACTCTTATTTTAAGATATCTAATAAATGGGGGTGGAACCATGCCCCTTAATAAAGACATTACCTATAGAGATATTCCAGGGGGCAATGTCTATTACAAAAATTTTTACGGAAGATGTATTGCTAGATTATCTAAAACCTTTGGAAATAATATAGATGTTTTTAAAAAAGCTTTTCAAACTCTAGGGGCTAAAGAGGTTAATTTAGGCGATGCTGCATATAGATTTGAATTTATAAATAATGTATTTATAGTTTTTATTTTATGGGAGGGAGACGACGAATTTCCACCTTCAGCTCAGATTTTATTTGATGCCAACATTTCTGATTATTTTGATGCTGAAGACTTAGCCTTTGTTGGTGATATATCAATAGGTACAATAACAAAATTAGCATATGGGAAATAAAATGGGGTTTTATAAAAGCTTTTAAAGTTACTCCATCTATAGAGGATGGAGCAGTGATAATAAAATTATATATGGAAAAAGTAAAAATGATGGGTTTAGTTTATATGTCATTTACTATCATCTATAGATGTGTGACTAAGAGACTTAATAAACGAAAGCAGACTCTGAGGTTTCCTTTATAGCATGAGCCTAAAGGATTCTCTGTGGCTGCT
>JAKSBP010000116.1 GCA_022361035.1 Clostridia bacterium | reverse complement strand
TTATAGCATGAGCCTAAAGGATTCTCTGTGGCTGATTGAGTACGTTAATATTCTCTATTACACATCTATATTTAAAAGCCAAATCGATAGATTTACTACTGAAGCAAAGGCCACCCACAGCACATATGGAATAAATAAGTATCCAGCTATTTCATCTATTCTATAGAATCTAACGGTTGTAACAATTATGAGTATAAGTAGCAGAATAATTTCAAGGTAGGCAAGACCCCTAAGCCCTAATCCAAAGAAAATTATCGTCCATAAAAAATTAAAAAACAACTGAAGGCCATAATAGAAAAGGGCACTCCTTACATCCTCTCTTTCTGTTCCATACATCCATATCCTATAGCTAGCTATACCCATGAGTGTATATAATACTGTCCACACGGGAGCAAAAACCGATGCTGGCGGTGCAAAGCTTGGTTTAATAAGCTCAACATATTCCTCAAATGTACTCATAACAAAATATGAACTAAGCAAGCCTACCGATAAGGCAATAAAAATACTAACAACTAGCGCTGTAAAGTTAATTCTTCCATTGACTCTAAATAATTCTAACAATCACAACTCCCCCTCAACCCATTATTTACTATAATTAATATTCCCATAAATAAATAATCAGCACTAAAAATTAAAATATATTTCCTATCTTTAATAATAGCTTATATCTAAGTCTTACATTCATTGGAGTGGTTGTAAATTTTATTGAGGCTTTTTTAAATAATGATATTATGTACAAAGGAAAAATTTTTTATTTAATAATAGGAGATAATCCTTCTTTGGGGATAAACTTTCAATCTTTTTGTTTTATCCACAGTTTCTCCCTTATACTCTGTTATTATGTTGACTATAGATATAATTAAATAAAACTGAAGGAACATCAATCTCCTTCAGTTTTGTTGAGATACTTTTTATATAGGTCTATTTTGAAGGAATACTCCCTTCCTTAGACTTTTTTTCAACCATAGATTTCCTTAATACAAATACTCCAATTATTATAATGGCAATGGGAAAGGTTGATTCTCTTATAAATACAAATACCCTATAGAAGCTCTCCGAATAATGCATTCTAATGTAACGGAAGAGTTCAGCAAGTCCATTATTTAATATGGCTAGCACCCCAACTACTATTAATCCTATACCTACGTATTTATAGTTTATCCCTTTTATACCTATATCGTAAATGAGCCTATCTTCAATAACAAGCCCTTCATCAACTGCTTTTTTAATATGAAAGCAATCGAAGAAGCTATAAAACCAGATTATAACTCCAAATATGAGTAATTGTAAAGTGTTAAGCAAGGCCGACACACTTATTAATGCAAAAAACAATGTCATAATCTGAATACCCTTCTTCATTAGGCCCAAGTACATCTGTCCAGCTCCTGGTATTAATGAAAAAGCGAAGGCCCAAAAAGAATTATAAGCTCTAGTATATTTACCATTAGACTCATCCATACTTTCCTCAAAGCATTTTTTACAAAAAGTTTTATCATTCATATTTACAACACAATCTTTACAAATAAAACCTCCACATTCAAAGCATCTCAAACTTGCTTCTCTGTCATTATGTACATCACAATTCATTATAAAAACCTCCCTATTAATTAAAAACTAAACTTTAAAGCATCCATAGACTTATTATTTATCAATTTCAACATTTTGAAAAAACTCTATATACTCTATATTTATTTTTTTATAGTTATTAACAAAACTCTTAGGTATCTCTTCAATATATTTTTGATATCTCCCTATATGACAATTCATTAAAATGATACATAACTACTACTTCCTTATATATGGAGGGTAAATTATAGACAATTTTATGTGCTTCCCTTTGTTTTTCATCATTTATAATTATTTCCTCCAGCGATTTATCCTCTGAATTTGATTTAATTTCTAAGGAGGCTTCGTACCTAATATCGTCATCAAAACTTGAAATCTTTATTTTCTTTTTTCTGCTATAGTCTATGGATAAATTGATGGCGATTTTATACGTCCAGATGTCTAGGCTAGATTCAAATCTAAATTTACTAATATTATTGAATACTTTTATAAAAATTTCCTGGGATAAATCCCAGGCTTCATTATAATCCTAAGAATTAGTTTATAAATTTTTTGGTATAATATTTATTCTTTTTTTAAAAAACTCAAATTATATATTAAAATATAGATTGAAAATATAAAAGCTCCAAACATTACAGTAAACTTTAAGGTAGGGATATTTAGGTCTGCTAATATTTCTCCAAGTAAACTAATAGGGTTAGTTATAATTTCCCAACTATTAAGGCGAAGAAATCTTCCTAAATAAATGGCAAAGCCACTTAAGATAGAAACAATAGAAACAAATATCCAACCTAATACGCTATTATATTTTTTCTCTATAATTTTATGTATAATAAATAGGGATATATGACCTAAAATATAGGAAATAAATACAAAAAGCATTACAAGGATAAAATCATACCAAATTATAAAACTTGAATTGAAATTATATCCACCATAATAGTTATAATTACTTAAATGAATTATATCCGTAACTACATAGGGGGCATTTGGATAAAATATTAGCCATAAAAAGCCCAAAGCTGATAGGTATATATATTTTCTTATACCATATTTTTTATCTCTATTTATATAATTTATCATTAATGATAATGAAAATGGTATCCATGCTAAAAAAAGGTTCCATACTAGAAAGGCAAACCTTATACTCCCTTGATTAACTACTCTAAAAAATATCATTGCAAAACCAATTACAGAGAGAATTATTAAGGTTCTAATTATTTCCCTTATATTTACTAATCTATCTTTTTCTCTAACCATTATATTCTCCTCAATTCAAAATATTTTATTTCCTATCACATTACTTGACTTCATCCATATATTATACTGACCAAAAAAAAGGGAGGTTATTTATAGTGATAGTTGATGGTCAAGAATGTAATGCCCAAGTACAAGAACACGTTCACGAATTTGAAGGAAGCGTTATGCTGGGAAATCCTCCAGATAGACCAGAGTTAGTCCATAACCATCGTTTCGCAGGTGTTACAGGTCCAGTTATACCTACTGAAGATAGCCACGTTCATATAATATGTACTACTACTGACTTTTTCCTGAATCATTTTCACAATGTTGAAATAGTAACTGGACCAGTTATTCCCGTCCGTGACAAGGATGGTAATATTATAGGTCATGTCCATGGAGCCTCTGGAGTTACATCATGTAACTTTTTTCACGATCACGAATTTAAAGTAGCTACTTTAATTCAAAATCCAATAGGCCCAATGCAGCCACCAAGGCAGCCTTAGTTTTAAAAAAGAGGGGGTCTCAGAATGAGGAATTTCTGCGTTATCTGAAATTACAGTTACTTGGCCCGTAGGTCAGTACTAGCCAAACCGCTGTAATTTCAAAGCCCTAAGCTTCATTCTGAAACACCCCGGGGCTGAATTTATAAGATGGTTTTTATAGATGTGTGAGTTGCAAACTTAATAAGCGAAAGCAGCCACTGAGGTTTCCTTTAGAGCGATTTTTATAAATCTGTTTTACCTTTCTACTACCTATCTATAAACAGATTTATAGCATGAGCCTAAAGGATTCTCTGTGGCTGCTGGAGTAAGTTAACTTTCTCTATCACACATCTATATAAGACAGCCCCTCTTTTAATATAGATTTAAATTGTATTTTTTCTTAGTATTAAGGACTGATAATGAACTTCCCGCTCTTCAATTGGTATAGTATTAAATTCAATTACATCGAAATACTTACTTACTATTTCTTTAATCTCACTATCCCCATAGAAAGTAAAAAATCTCTTTGGATTATAAAAGTCATCCTCCCATACTCCTTCAAAATTATATCCTCCGTACGCACCAAAATAAAAAATTCCATTTGGCTTAAGAACTCTCCTTATATTCTTTAGGACCCCTCCTATGCTATTTCTAGGAACATGAAGCAGGGTATTCATAGACCAAGCTACATCAAAGCTTTCATCACCAAAACCAAGATTGTAAAAGTCCATAACATAACCATTGAGACCCTTTTCCCTGCAAAATCTAATCATTTCCTTTGATATATCTATACATGTAACTTCTGCTCCATTGTCCTTAAATATTCTACCTTGTTTTCCAGGGCCCGAGCCTAAATCCAATAAACTTGTCCTATCCTCTTTTTTCATATAACCTAAAACCTTGTCTATTTCAGCTAGCTTCCATTTTTGTATTTCACTTTCTTCCCTATATTGGCCCTTCTTATCATAACTTAATCTTAAATTCTTTTTTATCCCCTCATCTATTAACATACTTTCATTCTCCTTTAGTAATGCTACTTTAAGAATTAATAAATTTAAAGTCAGCATGACTATTCTATAGAAAATCAAACTTAAAATAAGCTTAACTGTACTGGCTGTCCATCATCATATTTACTCATCTTAGTCTCAATCCCATATCTACGGCATAGTTCCTTAAAATTAGTCCTTAGCCTATGGGCATTGTTAACGCTACACCCATAGTCATTTCCATATCTAGTCTCATACTTTTTCCTAATTCCAGGAAAAAGCTTATCTAGCTTATGATAATAATATGCTCTTTGCCTATCCCTCAAAGTCACGGCAAAGGAAGGAATAATGTACTTTGCTCCATGGACCCCTGCCTTTTCAACTATATCTCTTATATTGGCATCATTATCCTCTATAAAGGGAAGTATTGGCATCATAGTTAATCCGGTATATATTCCAGCATCGGCTAAGTCCTTCATAGCCTTAAATCGCTCTGAGGGCGTTGGTGCTCCTGGCTCAATTTTTTTAGCTAATTTATCGTCACTAGTTGTAACTGTAAAAGAAACCGCTGAATATATACGATTTATATCCTGTAAAATATCCTTATCACGTACTACCAAATCTCCCTTTGTTATAATGTGAACTGGAAAATGGTTACTTGCTATGACCTTTAATGCCTCTCTAGTAAGTTTCATTTTCTTTTCTAATGGTATATAGGGATCACCCATGGAACCAGTACCAATGGTGCCCTTCTTCCTCTTAGAGGGAAGCTCCTTTTTTAAAAGCTTTACAGCATTAATCTTTACACGGACCACATCAAAGTTATCTATTTGATAACACTGACTTCTAGAATCACAATAGATACATCCATGCTGACAGCCTCTATATATATTCATATTATATTTAAGTCCAAACCAAGGATCATCATATTTTACATGGAATAAAATTTTCTTAGCTCTTATTTCTTCTATCATAACATAGCTTCTCCTAGGTTATTTAATTATTTTTATCCAATGAACTCTCCTATCCTTTGTAAATCCTACCTTTAAAGCTAATCCCATTGATCTATAGTTATCCTCTTCAATGTGGACAAAGGGCACTTTTCCCATATTCCTTAATCTATCTATCATAGCCATTGTAAGCCCATATCCATAACCCTTTTTTCTATACTTTTCTATTACATGCATAAATCCCATCGCCCCATCATCATGGGTCATAACCCAAGCTGCTAGCTTGTCCTCTTCGTATATTCCAAGGGATATTCCCTTCCTTATTTGGCGGGCAATATATTCTATATCTGTATAGTCTTGATATTTAGAATTATGATAAATATACTCTGCATCCTCTACCTTCAATTGCCTTACTTCATAATTATATTTAGCAATCTCCTTATTTTCTGGAAATATAAGCTTCATACATGACATTTTCCATTCAATTTCTCTATTTTTAATAACAAAGGGCAGCATCCAATCCTCTGGAACAAAAAAGAACTCATTTTCTTCACATTTCTTTAATAAAGCCTTTAATTCATCCTCCGAGGAACTACTTATATAAACCCAGTTTTCATCACTTTTTCCCTTAGCTATTATGGAATCTTTAAATCTCTCCATAAAATAAATAGGGTTATTTTCTATGAAGTTTATTATATTAAGGTTTTTTACTTTATCTCTATTTAAGAACTCTAATATATTTCTATCTAAAATCATTTATATATCCTTTCTTTATTCAAAAACCTTTCAATATTAGTTAATATAAGTATATATTTATCTTCATCAATAGTAAAGCTGGTGTTTTTAATTGTTTGTTATCTATAATACTTATATATCCTTGCCTATTTTCTAAATTAAAACTTCATTAAAAAATCCTCTATTTTATTTACTTTTGTCCTTAATTTTAATATATTAAACTATGAGATTATTTATATGGAGGTGCAGAAATGAGCCTTATTGGAAATTTATTATGGTTGATTTTAGGTGGGATTGTAGCATCAATCCTTTGGATATTTGTAGGTTTGATTCTTTGCTTAACGGTAGTAGGAATACCCTTTGGCTTTCAATGCTTCAAAATAGCATCACTTACCCTATGTCCCTTTGGCAGAGAGGTGGACATAGGTGATTTTGGGTTTCTAGGTGGCATAGGGAATATCATCTGGATACTGGTTTTTGGCTGGGAACTATTTTTAGCCCACCTCGTTTTTGCGGGCATATGTGCAGTAACCATAATAGGTATACCCTTTGCAATTCAACATCTCAAACTATCAAAGTTAGCATTGATTCCCTTTGGAGCAAAAATAGATTAAAGTAAGTTCCTTTAGTTATTGGACCCTAACTAAGGTAAATTTTTCACTTCAATGATTATTGAAAAACCTCAGAAATCCGAGGTTTTTATTTATTTTAAGCCCTTTCTTTCTATCAATCAGCTTCACACCAACCCATACATTATCCTAATTAATCTCTAGCCCCATAACATGGACATCATAGAACCTGTCCCTATGATAAAAAAATCTTGAAATAGTTCCCTCCATCATAAAGCCTAGGCTTTCATATAAATTAATAGCTCTTTCATTATCGGCCCTTACCTTTAAGTTAATTTTTCTGATTATTTTACATTCTCTGGCCCATATAATTAAATGTTCTACTAATCTTCTTCCAATACCAAATCCCCAATATTTTTTTAAAACAGTAATACCAAACTCTCCATAATGTTCTATTCTAGAATAGCTGCCCCCAGAAAATGTTAGGCATCCTATTATTTCGTCCTCACACTGTGCAATCAGAAACAAACTATTTTCCAATTGTTTATAACCTTCAATAAACCTTTCTTCCTCATCTATGGTAGGATTAAACTCTCCCTTACCAAAGGTTAGATATTCACTTTCCCCGGAGACATTTCTAATGTATTCAATTATTTTCTTAGCATCATCGCCATTTCCTTCCCTAAGCATTATAATTTTACCATTTCTCAAGCTATATCTTTTCACAACCCTCTCTCCTTGTATCATACCTTCATTCTAAATTATAATGCTATAGCTTTTTAATTATTACAGGTTTTTATTAAAGCCTATCCTTCCTTAAACAGTACTTATAAGCAATTTTTGATGATACTATTCCAAGAACTATACCCCCTAATATATCTGTAGGATAATGAACCATTAAGTACATCCTTGAAAAAGCCATTAAAAATGCCAACGCTAACAAAGGAATTATAATTTTTTTATTGTCAATTATCTCTGCAAAGGCTCCCAATGCTGCAAAGGATGATGAAGTATGCCCAGAAGGGAATGAGTAGGACGTCGGTCTTGTTATCAACAAGTCTATATTGGGAATATGTATAAAGGGTCTTGCTCTTTGAATGATGTTCTTTAGCAGTACTTCTCCTAAAATTAAACTTATTATTAAGGAGTATATGGCAAGGATTCCAGCCCTTCTATACTTTTTGTTTAATATAAGAATAATAGATATTGTAAGCCATATAAACCCTAAATTTCCTAGTTTAGATATAAAAGTCATAGTTTTATCTAATAATGAGCTTTGTATATATGTTTGAATAAATTCTAAAATAGCCTTATCTATACTAACAATAAAATCTAACAAGCTATCACTCCATCTATGAAGGTCCTTTAGAACCCTTTACTTTACCGTATTTCTCTATAACTTTAATGACCTCTTCAATACCATTTCTAGCCTTACTTAAGCCCATTTTATTAACATAGTCCCTTCTATTATCGTAGACCTTATCTATACCCTCTAAAATATTTTCTTCATCTAGTGCTTCCTCCATAATAACATAGCTGAATCCCTGGTTTTCAAAGGAATGGGCATTCAATATTTGGTCTCCACGACTTGCTTTCTTAGATAATGGTATTAATATATTGGGTTTTTTAAGGGCTAATATCTCATAAAGGACCGTTGCCCCTGCCCTAGAAATAATCAAGTCTGCCATAGCAAATAGGCTGGACAGCTCTTCCCCTACATACTCAAACTGTTTATATCCCTTTATCCCTTCATAGTTTTTATCTATATTTCCTCTGCCACATATGTGACAAACTTGGTATTTTCTAAGAATTGTTTTAAGTACTCCTCTAATAGTCTTATTTATTACCTCGGAGCCTAAACTTCCACCTATAATAAGGAGCACAGGCTTATCTCCCGTAAAATCACAGATTTTTCTCCCAACTACTTTTTCTCCTTTAAACAGGCTTTCACGGACTGGAATACCTGTTAAAACGCCCTTTTCCTTTGATATATATTTTTCTGTCTCAGGGAAAGTATAGCATACCTTTTTAGCAAAGGGAATAGCAATTCTATTTGCTAAACCAGGGCTTATATCCGATTCATGGATAACTACAGGTACTCCACTCATCCATGCTGCCCAAACAACTGGTGAAGATACAAAACCACCCTTACTAAAAACAATATGGGGCTTTAACTTGCTAACTATTGTCAAAGATTGCATTAAACCCTGTACAATTCTAAAGGTATCCGTAAAATTTTTCATATCAAAATATCTTCTAAGCTTTCCTGCTTTAATGCTGTGATACTGTATATTTTCCTCTTCAATCAGTTTCCTTTCTATCCCCTCTTCTGTCCCTATGTAATGAATATCGTATTCTAATTTTTTTAATCTTGGAATAAGTGCAATATTTGGAGTTACATGGCCTGCCGTACCTCCACCTGTCATTATTAGTCGCTTCATAAATCAACACCTCATTATATAGATATACGCCTGTAAAGTTTAACTAAGTACAATAATATAATAATTCCTTTAAAGAGTATTCTATATATTCTATAGTGAAACAATGTCAAACTTAAATTTATACATATTAAAAACATCAGTGTTTCTGTGATTTTTTGATATGTGTAAATTAACCTTCTATCTTTGTTTCACTATATATGTAGGAATTAGGTTAAACATAAAAAACTAACCCTTTTAGGAATCCTATACTCTACAGCGGTCATTATTAGTTTTCAAATAGATATAATTATTTATCAGTATAGATTATATCACATAGAAATGCCATAATTTTTTACTTAAAACTCTTTAATCTATATTTATTAGCACTACTAATCCAATTGATAAAATCTATTAATATCCCCACTATCCATTTCTACTTTACCCTCAAATATACTTTTAGGTCTAGCCCATATCTTATTACTTTCTATTCCCTTATATATAACCAATACTTCCTCTGTTTCTGTATGGGTTGCTATATTTATAACTCTGTAGAGACCACCCTTATAATGCCTATATTTCTTACCAATTACAGCCTTTGTCTTACACATATTAAATCCTCCCTATATATTCTCTACAGTTTTTATTAATCTTTAAGAACCCTGCTTCTAAAAGTAGTAGATTTTACTTTCTTCAAAAAATAATCCATAGTAAAAAATAAATTAAATAATATATATTAACATTACTTCTCCACGAATTATAATTTTCCTTTTATTATAAGATTCCAGACTTTTAGGGTCTTTTAATATATAAATTTAACTTTACATCAATAGCCATAACAGGCTCTAAGCTTTTAATCTTTTCATTTCTTTATAAAATTTTCTTATTATTGGCAACAATGTTAGGACAGTTGAATATGATAGAACTGGAAATAGGAGATTAAATTTCTTTTTTCTTATTTCAAAAATAAATTAAAAGGAGTAGATTTTATGCCTAATGAAGCTACTAGTCAAACTACAGGGGTATCTGCATCCCAATTAGATTCTACATCCAAAGGATATTGTGTAAAAGTTAAAGGCAACACTTTAGAAAATTGTTCAAATACTCCTGTAGAAATGGAGCCAGTCACAACGGGTGTAATTGCAAAAATTCCCGTTGTTCTAGCTGAACTTACTGTTCAAGTTAATGTTAGTTCATTTATTAAATTACCTGAACCAGCCCTAGAGATTAAAAATATTAGTAAAAGACTTAAAATAACTCAATGTAGACTTTTACAAAATACTAATATATTATTTATCAAAGGTTTTGTTCGTAAAAATATAGATTATTCTACAAGGGATTGTTCAAATTATGATGGTGTATGCGGGGATCTTCGCCATTGTACAGTAGATGTTCCATTTGAGTGTACAACAGCCGTAGAATTCAACGGAACTTGTCCAGACGATCTAGTATTTAATACTAAATCTCAATTTGAATATTTTAAATCTGATGACTTACCAAGTGACTACCCAGAAAAAGAAAGATTATTGTCCGGTGATTTATCAGAATTTAATCAAATAACCACAGAGTACCTGAATGAACTTCCATTCTGTGAACTAATCAATACTAGAATTGTAGAATTTGATGAACTTCTAAATCGTAAACCCATTTACGACCCATCTCCATTTGAAGAAAGAGAATTTAGAAGAATTGAAGAAAAAATGGTTATATACATCACTCTTAAAATCCTACAAAAGCGTGACGTAGAAATTGCACCTGTAGATCAACAGAAATAATCTTGTTATCCTCAGAGTATCTAATTTCCTTCTAGATACTCTAAGATTGTTGATAAAGTCAATAAATTAGAAGGCTGTGATAAAGGCCCAGGCTCCAGATAGGCTGAAATCGAAGAGGGAAGATTTCGTCAATAACGTAAAAGCTGGGCTTTTGTCATCAGCTTAAGGGCAGATAATTTCTTTTTATACAATCTTTTTCATATAAATACCTGCTTTTCACATTACTGATTTCATCTTAACATATGAAAAATTTAAAGTTTCTCAGTAAATATTTTTTAATGATAAAGGAAGTGACCAAAATTGGTTATAAAAAAAAGTTGTGGAGCTAACCATATGATATCCTCAGCTAATATACTGAAAAACTGTGAAAACAATCCAATAGACATAGTGTCAATAACATCGGGTGCAGCGGTAGATATTCCTATAATTCTGGGTAATCATGTAATTGATTTTAATATACACTCAACTATAGAACTACCTGAGGAAGCCACTAGCATAAGTGCTATAAAAAATAGGGTTGTAATAACATCTTCCAAGCTCTTACAAAAAACTAATGCTTTATTCATCAAGGGTTTTATCAATAAAAGTATCTATTATTATTCAAATACCCTATCTAACATTTCAAATGCCCATGATAATTCAAAGTATTGCTCAGTCCATGTGCCCTTTGAATATATATCAACTATTAAAACCAATAATCTTACAAAGGCATATACAGCTAATGAATTCTCCTCCAAGTCTAAGGATTATACTCAAGACTTATTTCATACAAAGAGTGAAGCATCATCTAATTTAAACTCAAATCTTAACAAAATATCACAGGAATCCTTTAATAATAAACCTTTTTGCGAATTAATTGGCAACAGGATTATTGAACATTGTAAATACATATATAGAGAAAATAATAATCATCCATCTAAAACTTTAACTCCCCAGGGAATTGTTAAGCTCAATAACAATATGGCCCTTAGAATAGAAATTCAAATATTACAAAATCAAAAAGTATATATAAAGCCATATACTACTGTTAAAAGCTTATCTACCCTATGCAGCAGTGATTCTATTTTAAAGGATGAATCTACTGTAGAAAAGGGTGATAAGCTAAATAATATCTGCAGGGATAATAAAAAGTTTAACAATGATTATGGACATAAATTTAACCGCGATAAAAACTTTAGCTCATCTCATAAAGAATTAATCTCCTACAGATTTTTAGCCTTAGTTTTAGGGATTCTTATATCCCTTAACTTAAAAATTTAAAATAACTATTCATAGGAAATGAGCTCCCTTAAACTAGATTAAACTGAGCTCATATTAACATTACTACTATAAATTTTTAAAGTATATCTATTATAACTCCATTAAGTAATCAGAATACTTAAAATGACTATAGACATGTATATGATAAAACCATAGACCATAGTAATCACTGAAGCTTTAATATTATTAAAGCTTTAAAAGTGGGGATGAATATCTCCATGAACTTTAAATAATTTCCCGTCTCCTTTAAGTACATTAAGTATAATATTAGGTCTAAGGTCTATAAATATTATCAATAAGCTTAATATAACCATTGGAACTATTGCTATTTTTACATCTCACTTGACTCATGCTGCTATAGGTAAATATACTTTTAACATTCCTAAAAATCCACCAAAAAGCATATTTATAAATTCTAATGTAACTATAGCCATAGAAAGAAGTATATCTCCCCCATTATTGCCATGGAAATATATAATCTGCCGGCCTCATGGGTATACTCATTCTCATCATGTATTCCCAACGTAATAGGAAGTAAAGGACATAATTTCAAAAAACGTAAAGAGATTAATCAGATTCCTCGATAAAAATATGCCTAGGATGCTTCCCAAAGTCAGCATAAAAATTGTAGTTCTTCATTGGGAATTGAAAGGAGGGCTTTTATCATGAGATATCCTCCTTTTTATTCAAAGTATGCTCCCTTTTTATACACTTTAAAGAAAATAAGTGGACTTTAGTGTGTCACCTCAATACATATGCTCTATTTTATTACATGCTCAAGTCCATATTTATATATTTTTCTATATAATGAGCTTCTACCAATACCTAAAACTCTAGAGGCTTGGGCAATATTCCTATCAACTTCTCTAATAGTTTTTTCTATGGTTATCTTTTCCACTTCCTCTAAAGAGAGGAGTTTATCACTTATACCTAATGACTTAGCCAAGTTGCTTGGCTTCATATAATTAGGAAGATATTTATAACTTAAAACATTGTCGTTTTCCAGTACGTTTATTACATGCTGCATAACATTCTGTAGTTCCCTCACATTTCCTGGCCAATTATAGTTTATCATGCCCCTATAGAAGCTATCACTTATTCTCTTTATCTCCTTATTCATTTTATGAGAATATTTTTCTATAAAATAATCTATAAAAAGTCTTATATCGTCCTTTCTTTCCCTTAATGGAGGTATTTTGATAGGCATAACATTCAACCTATAATAGAGGTCCTGCCTAAAGGTTCCAAGTTCAACTGCCTTTTCCAAATTCTTATGGGTTGCTGCTATAACCCTAACATCTATTGGAATAATTTCATGACCTCCAACCCTAACTACTTGTCTAGTTTCAAGAACCCTTAAAAAATTTGTTTGAGCATCTAAGGGCATATCCCCTATTTCATCCAAAAATATAGTTCCACCATCGGCTAACTCAAATTTCCCTGGGTGGCCTCCTCGCTTTGCTCCAGTAAATGCTCCTTCAACATATCCGAAAAGTTCACTGGCCACAAGTTCCCTTGGTATGGCACCGCAATTTAAGAATATAAAGGGTTTATTTTTTCTTGAACTGGAATTGTGTATGGATTGGGCAAACAATTCCTTTCCAGTACCGCTCTCCCCTTGAAGAAGTACAGTTGTATTATGCTTCGTACATTTTTTTGCTAGCTTTATGGCCTCTTTAATGCCTTCACTATTGCCTAGAATATCATTGAATTCAAATCTCGCCTCGGCTCCTACTATTTTATTTATTAAACTATGGACTACCTTTGCCTCTCTAAAGGTTATAACTACTCCTTCAAGCTTACTCGTAGAAGGATAGTTTATAGGTGTTATAGTAGCAATACATGATATCCTTTTACCTTTTTTTAGCTTAAAATAAACCTCTTCCTCTTCAAACTTCCTTCCCTTTGCTACTTCCTTTATAATTTTATCATTGTATTCTTCACATAATATGGTCCTTATACTTTTCCCAATGATATCCTTTTCCTTGAGTAAAAAAAGCTTTCTTGCAAATAAATTAATATCAGTTACAATTCCTTCATCATTTACATAGATCAGTCCCTCGGATATTGATTCCATAATTGCATAGAAATGTTTATTTGCAATCTCAAGCTGCTTATTTATATGGTCTAACTTCATTTCATTTCCGATGGCTTGAGCTGATGCTACAACCATTCCAAGAGTATGTCGGTGAACTTTTTCACAAAGTCCTGTTATACTTAATATGCCTATAATTTCTTCTTTGTCATTCCTTATGGGACAAGCGGAAGAACTCAAGTCGTGGAACCGCTGGCAGTAATGCTGGGGCCCTATTATCTGTATGGGTTCTCCAGTATATAATGCAGTTCCCATTGCATTTGTGCCAATTACTTCCTCCTTTACATTGCTGCCCTTATCCATCCTTAAACTTCCATACCTTAAAGCTAAGTCCTTATCCCCTATACATTCAAGTACATACCCATCTCTATCGGTTAATCGTACCAATAACCCTGAGTTTCCTACAATCTTATAGAGGCTATCCATGAAGGGCTTAGCCGTCCTTAGGAGGGGCATAAATTCATCATATCTTTTACTTATTTCCTCTTTTTTTAAATCTATTTTTATTTTTTCTGAAAAAGGGTCAACACCATATTTCTTACTTCTCATCCATGAGTCGGCAATTAAATCCTTTAATCCTTCCTTCTCTAACCTACCTTCTGTAACGAACTTCTTCCATACCTTAAAAGTCCCTTTAGCTTTATCTAATAAGTCCTTTGTAGGCAATGTCTTTACCTCCTACCTCTTTTTAATATTATTATAAGCTATTTATCTCATTAAAGGAAATTCCATAGTCACCCCCTCAAAAAATTTATCATAATATATGACTTAAAAGTCCATAAGTTTATACTATATTTATTATACAATTTTGCCAAGTATAAATTATACAAATTCCCCTATCAGTGTATTGTAATAATTAAAAAACTATTTTTTCCCAATTGCTTATGGGAATTATAAAAATCCTCTATATCAAGTAAATTTCCAATTGTTAAAACTATAAATTTATTCATACAAAGTATTTGGTAATCATATCTATTATATAAACAGTATTTCTATGTATTTTTTTTAAAAGGCAGGGAAAACTTTTTGTAAACAACAATAGAGGATGGTGTATTTCTTTGAACTTGACATCAAAGCTTTCCAAAAATACTATAAATATTGATTCTCCTTTGGCAACCTCGTACTTTTCTAACATGTTTTTATCACAACTAAAGGATCATTATACTGATAATCATGATGAAATAATTATACTATGTATAGGTACAGATAGATCAACCGGTGACTCTTTAGGCCCTTTAACCGGTTACAAAATGAAAAAGGTCCTTAACAGATTTAAAAATATCCACGTTTATGGGACTTTAGATGAACCGGTTCACGCTAAAAACTTAGAGGACCATATCAAAACAATCTACTCATCCCATAAAAAACCTTTTATAGTTGCAATTGATGCTTGTCTTGGGAAGGTCGATAGGGTTGGCTTTTTAACTGTATCCCACGGTCCTATAAAGCCCGGTGCTGGAGTGAAAAAAAACTTACCTCCAGTAGGAGATATGCATATAACTGGTATTGTAAATCTAGGAGGCTTCATGGAATATATTGTACTTCAAAACACTAGACTCAGCTTAGTCATGAATATGGCAGAAACTATTTCAAGGGCAGTATATTTTGGACTTTGGAAATTTGAACAAGAAATCAGCAAAAAAAAGAGCAGTTTAATCTAAATTAACTGCTCTTTTTAGAAGCATTATTACTATTTTATTACATTTCCATATCTCCATTTTAATCTATGTTATAATAGTACTAAAATATGGATTTAAATAGAAACTGCTAAGCTATAGTGATGAACCCTAAAGCAAGCAGATATTAAACCCTTTCATATCTCAACTATAAGGGTTACAATAATATCCTTTAAACCATAACTTTATCAATATTATTAGGTAAGAGAAAGGAATACAATAATGAAACCTTCAAAAACAACTATATATGTGGGAATATTTATATTAGCTTTCCTTGTATATATTGGTTTTTCAATTTCTCCCTTTAAGATTTCTAAAGAAGTCCCTGGGGAAAACAGTACTGGAGATTTACTGGAACAAAAGGTGGACAACCCTCAAAGGGATTCGATTGAGGAGTCCAATATAGATACTAAAGAAAGCCCAATAGACGAAGAAAATAGGAATACCTCCCCATATCCTTCAATTGACGAGCCTGAGATAGATGCCGAAGGAACCTTGATAAGGGTATTTAAGAAGAAAAGATTGTTGAAGCTATATGTAGATGGACAGCTAGTTGGCGATTTCAAAGTAGGCCTTGGTTCTTCCCCCCTAGGTGATAAGAACAAAGAAGGAGATGGAAAAACACCTATAGGAAAATATTATATATGTACAAGGAATGATAAAAGTAGATTTACTCTCTTTTTAGGGCTAAGCTATCCCAATGTGGAAGATGCTAAAAGGGGCTTAAATAATAACTTAATAGATGAAAATACCTTTAATAAGATTAAGGCCGCTAACGAAAGAAAAGTACAACCTCCTTGGAAGACTTCACTGGGAGGAGAGGTAGGAATTCATGGGTCCGGCAATTCCAGTGATTGGACCTTGGGCTGTGTAGCTCTATCCGATGAAGATATAAAAACTATTTGGAAATATGCAAAGCTAAAAACCCCAGTCGAAATATATGAATAGGGATATGGCTCCATAATTGGGGGACTGCAAAAGCTCTAGCCTATAGTGGAAACTTTAAGTCCCATAATTTAACTACTTCCTTTAAAATAAAGAAGTATAGCTTCTATTTTCTATGATACTTTCAATTTCATCTAGAGTTTTACCCTTTATATCTACTATAAAGGCTCCCCTATCCATATCTATAACATTATCAAACATATTTAAGTAGCTTAATGACCCACTATCACTACTATAAAGTATTGTATCTATATATCCCTCATATGTTCTATCAACTATATTGTATCCCCTTGCTACAAGGTTTTTTTCAATATGTCTTGGGACATTATTCAGCACTATATTTTTTTTCATAAAAACACCTCCTAAATTTATTTTTTCTAGGAGGTACCTTTATTATTCAAAAACTTATAAACTTTTAAAGCTTCTTTAATCCATCTCTTCACATATTCTTTTAATAGCATTTATAGCATTATCTATGTCTTCCTTTTTATTAAAATATCCCATACTAAATCTTACGGTCCCCTGCTCAAAGGTCCCTAGGGTCTTATGGGCTAGTGGGGCACAATGCAAACCTGACCTAACGGCAATATCGAAGGCCTTATCTAGTATATAGCTAACCTCTGAAGAATCTAAGTCTCCAATATTTATTGAAATTACAGAGGCTTGTTGTTTTGCATTCTTTATACCATATACTTTAACTTTATCAATCTCCTTCAGTTTCTTCAGCATGTAGGCTGTAAGCTCTTCTTCATGCTCTCTTATCTTATCTATACCAGTATCTAAAATAAATTTTATGCCGGCTCCCAAGCCTACAATCCCTGGAGTATTTGGAGTTCCACTTTCATATCTATCAGGAATTATTTCTGGTTGCAAAAGCGACTCTGACTTACTCCCTGTTCCTCCCTCTTTTATATGTCTTAGCTCAATTCCCTTTCGTAGGTAGAGTATTCCCGTCCCTTGAGGACCCATTAATCCTTTATGTCCAGGAACCGCTAACAAATCTATATTCATTTTTTTTACATCAATTCTATAAACACCAGCAGTTTGAGCTGCATCTAGCAATAAAAGTATATTTTTTGCCCTTGCTATCTTTCCAATGGCTTTTATTGGCATTAAGGTTCCAGCTACATTTGAAGCATGGGATAAAGCAATCAACTTTGTATTATCCTTAATAGAACTTCTCAATTCATTTACTCTAATAAGACCCTCCTCTTTACACTGAACAATAGTATTTTCTACACCTATTTCCTCTAGTGCCTTAATTGGCCTTATAAGTGAATTATGCTCCATACTGGATGTTATAACATGATCACCCCTTTTCAAAAGACCCTTTATTGCAAGATTTAATGAATCCGTGGCATTATAGGTAAATATAATTTGCATAGGATTCTCAATATTGAACAGCTTACATATAAGCTCCCTAGTTTCATATATTTCTCTTCCAGCCCTCAAGGCCATCCTATGTCCTGACCTTCCCGGATTTGCACTATATTCTCTAAGACACTTATCCACAGCTCTGTATACTTCCTCGGGCTTAGGAAAAGATGTAGCTGCGTTATCTAAATAAATCATTGAATCACTTCCCTCTTTTAGTATATAAAATTTAACCCCCTATGCCAGTCAATAATATATTGTAGGTATATAGGTATTTTAAAAAATAACACAGGAAATCAATTTAGCTTTGCCTTTTTATCTTTTTAAATTAACTAGCTTTCCTAATTAATGATTATTTTTGAAAATATAAGTCTTTAAGGAAACTATTATTACGGATGAATCCATATTTTTTTATCCTTGTGTAATATCCTCTCATATATCCCTATAATACATTATACTACTGTAGTATATTCTTGAAACCATTATTCTTTTAAGATTTCGTCTTAATATATTTCTCTATTAAAGAAGAAAGATTTATGATGGGTCTATTACCTAGGATTTTAATATATATAGTTTAGGTCCTTTCTATAAATATATTTTTCCCTCAATAATCAGTACTGCCCTTCCACCTACTTTTATAACTAACTCCCTATTGACCCTTTCCACCTCTACAAATATCTGACTAGGTCTATCCATAAAATAGCCTTGCTTACATATAATACTGAGACTTTCCTCCATATCTATTATTCTATTTTCTATTAGATAGGCTGCTAAAGCTCCATTTGAGGTTCCAGTGGCGGCCTCCTCATTTATACCATATGCAGGAGCAAAATTCCTACATGAAATTAATTTTTTTTCAATATTTTCAATGGTGAAGGCATGAGCTCCAACTACACGATGCTCCTTACTGTATTTCTCTAGCCTTTCAAAGTCTGGATTCATTTTTTTAAGCAAGTCTAGATTTTTAACTGGAAGCATAATGTCAGGAATTCCTGTTGAATAAACCATGGGTAATGCCTTAAATCCCTCTAGTCCTATATCGTATTTATTTATTCCCATTATATTTGCAATATTATCAATATCCTTGACTGTAAAAAGATGGTTAGGACTTTTCTGTTCCATCATCACCTTCTCAACCCTATTCCCTTGAAAATATATTTCAACAGGTAAAATTCCTGCTAAAGTCCTTTGCTTCATTATAACTTTTTTATCTGTAGCTGATATCATTCCCTTTTCAGCCATAATAAAAAATGTGGCTATAGTTCCATGACCACATAGGTCAACCTCTCCCTTTGGTGTAAAAAATCTGACCTCATAATCATACTTATTCCCTTTAGACTTTCTGACAAAGACAGTTTCCGATAGGGCCATTTCCCTTGCAATTTTAAGCATTTGCTCCTCATCTAAACCTTCAGCATCTAAAAGAACTGCCGCTGGATTTCCCCCAAATTTTCTATCGGTGAAGGCATCAATCTGATAAAATATTTTTTCCATATTTCCTTCTCCCTTTTTTTATTTTTATCAATAGTTTTTTTTTCATATATAACTACCATTAGTGCTTAAGATAAATTTACAAAAATAATAGATGTCTTTAGACTTTTTCTTCTAAATTTATTAATTTAAAATTAGTTGTTTCTAAATTGTTTCACGTGAAACATATTAAACTCCCAAATATATTATAAATTTAAACCTATGAGTCTTCCTTATTTTAAAGGTTCCCCATAGGTTTAAAATACCCTCTAAGTTTTTAACTTGAAACATCATTTATTAAGAAACTCTAAAATTCTTTCAAGGTCATCATCACTATAATATTCTATTTCAATTTTTCCCTTTTTCTTTCCCTTTATGATACTCACCTTAGTTCCAAATAACTCCTTTAACTTCTCCTCCACATAAACTATACTACTGTCCTTTTTTATTTTACTGGTCTTTTTCTTATTCTTAGACCCATCTACTAACTGAGAAACAAGTTTCTCAGTCTCTCTAACCGTTAAAGCTTCAGAAACAATTTTTTGAGCAATCTGGTTTTGTAGCTTGTCATCTTCTATTCTCAAAAGAGTTCTACCATGTCCTCCAGAAATTTCACCTTCGGCTATCATTTGCATCACTGAATTATCCAAATGTAAAAGCCTTAATATATTTGCAACATAGGGTCTACTCTTTCCCACTGTCTTTGCAATGTTATCTTGAGTCATATTGAACTCTTCACTTAATCTCCTGTAGGCAAAGGCTTCCTCAATCTCATTTAAATCCTCTCTTTGTAAATTTTCTATTAAAGACAACACCATTAATTTTTCATCATTTAAATTCCTTACTACACAAGGAATTTCCTTTATATTAGCATTTTTAGCAGCACGCCATCTTCTTTCTCCAGCCACAATTTCATATCCCTTTTTAATCTTTCTAACTATAATAGGATGAACTATGCCATGGCTGGATATAGATTCCTCTAAGCATTTAATCTTTTCCTTATCAAAATGTTTTCTCGGTTGATTTTCATTAGGCTTTATTTCATCTATATTTATCATATTAACTATATTATTAGAATTTACATCAAAGGTTTCACTTTCTAATCTTTGAGGTATAAGAGCATTTAAACCCTTACCAAGTCCCCTTTTAGCTTTGGCCAATTAAATCACATCCTCCTCTAATTCTAAAAACTCCTCAGCCAGCTCATCATAGGCTTCAGCTCCCTTAGACTTTGGGTCATATTCTATTATAGGCATACCATGACTAGGGGCTTCAGCTAATCTTACATTTCTAGGTATAATTGTTCTATATACCTTTCCCTTAAAATACCTTTTAACTTCATCAACTACCTGTATAGATAGATTAGTCCGACCATCGAACATACTCAGAACCACACCTTGAATTTCCAACTTTGGATTTAAACTTCTCTTTATCAACTGTATTGTATTCATCAGTTGACTAACTCCCTCTAGGGCATAGTACTCACATTGTATAGGAATTATTACACTATCCACACCAGTCAGAGAATTAATAGTCAATAGACCCAAAGATGGAGGACAATCAACAAAAACATAATCATATCCATCCTTGATTCCTTGAATCATTTTCTTAAACCTATACTCCCTCTCAGACAATTCGGTAAGCTCTATTTCTGCTCCAGCCAATTGTACATTTGACGGCACAATATCAATATTTTCATACTTAGTTTTAACAATACAGTTTCTTATATCTTCATCACCCAATAAAGCATCGTAAATGTTAAACTCCGTACTATTTTTATCAATGCCAAAACCACTAGTTGTATTTCCCTGAGGATCAATATCAATGATAAGCATTTTTCTTCCCTTTATAGCAATACAAGCACTTAAATTAACATTGGTAGTAGTTTTACCAACACCACCTTTTTGATTAAATAAGGCTATCACTTTTCCCATTCTAATCACTCCCCTTTAGATTTATAAAAATAAGCCATTGATATTAGGTAATAATTTTATTTATTATAGGGGCCCTTAGTTACCAACATACTTAACCTATATTATTGCTTAAAGGACAAAGAAAATGGATAAAAAAACAAGTAATATCATAAATTGTTTTTTAAATAACCCTTAGCATATAATATATATTTTCTTCTCCCCTATAAACTATTCCTTCTTTAAAATTTATTTATTTAAAAAATTTTAAAAAATTATTAAACTTAGAGAAATATTTGTACATATTTTACATTTAAAATAAATACAAATAAGTATACCTATTTTTTAATAATAGCTAATTCAAACAAGCCCTATGACAAACCTCCTATAATATAGGAGAAAACCTATATATTTTATCGGAAATTCTCTTTAAAAATATAATAGTAAATTTTTATACCTGGCAATTATGACATATTAATAAAAACTATACATCTTTAGGAGGAGCATTAATGCGAAGAATTATTTTGACTTCATTTTGGATGGTTTTTATAGCAGAATTAGGAGATAAGACTCAACTACAAATAATGTTACTAGCAACTCAAACAAAATCTATATGGGGAGTTTTTATTGGAGCCTCCTTAGCCCTTATTTTAAGTGCTATATTAGGAGTCCTAGCCGGTACCTACATAACAAAATTTATACCCCCTAGTTATCTTAAAACTGCAGCAGGCAGTGCCTTTATTATCATAGGTATTTTAACTTTACTAGGTAAAGTCTAGGGACAAAGGGTTTAAACCCTAGGATTTTTTATAAAAAAATATTTAAAATCTCAATCAATAAAGGATATACTGCCTTAAATCCATTTTGATAGAAGCTGCAATACCTAACTTTCATAATTTTAAATAAGCACTATCAAATTCTATAGAATTTGATAGTGCTTTTATCATCTAAAAACTAAATTATGAATTTAATTTTTTAATCCTTTATTAAACTTACTTTCAAAACAGTTCTTTTTATTTCTTTTTTGGTATTTTAACAACTACTTCAATATAATCTCCCTTATCTAACTGTTTATATTCGGCATCTAAGCCCGTATCTCTTATGGCGTTATAGGCATTTTTTAAAGTATTAAGATAAATCCTAAAATTCAAAGCACTTTTAATAGATTGCCTTCTCTCAGGCTCCTCAATCTGTTTCAATTCCTCAAGCCTATCCTTTATAAGTCTCTCTGTCCTTTTAACATTAAGCCCCTTTTTTATCACTATCTCTAGTATCTCTCTTTGAGTTTCACCATCGTGCAACTTCAATAAAGCTCTTCCGTGTCTTTCAGTCAATTTATGCTCGATTAGCAAACCTTTAATTTCATGGGGCAACTTTAATATTCTTAGTTTATTTGCTATAGTAGATTGATTTTTTCCAATCTTTTCAGCTAGCTCCTGCTGAGTAAATCCGTGGCTATCTATTAATTTAAAATACCCCTCTGCCTCCTCTATAAAGTTTAAATCCTCCCTCTGGAGATTCTCGATTAATGCTATTACAGCACTGTCCTCATCACTCATTTCCACAATTATGGCTGGTATTACTTCCAATCCAGCTAATTTAGAAGCTCTTAAACGCCTTTCACCTGCAACTAATTCATAGCTTTCCTGGTAGCCAATTCTAACGCTAATCGGTTGTATAACCCCATATGCCTTTATCGAAGAACAGAGCTCATTAAGACTTTCCTCAGAAAAAACCTTTCTTGGCTGATAAGGATTCGGCTGTATACTGTCAATAGGTAAATATGTAATTTTACTATTTAAACTAACGTTCTCCATTCTACATGTCCCCTTATATTAATACTACTAATTAATTATTTCGTCATAAAAATCATACTTCCTTCTTATTTTTACTAAAATCTTTCATTTAGAATGTAAAATTTATTTTTTAAAAACTTTAAAAGCCTGTTATAATCTGGGTTTTATAGAAGGCCCCATAGATATATTACTGTAAAATTTAACATTTTATATTAAAAAATACAAACTTTATATAATGAATAAATTTGTTATCAGCCAAACAACCGTAATTACATCCTATTCAAAAATCTAAGGAATTTTGATATTTAATTTTCGTTTTACATATAAATTAATAGTTTTAATCGAGTCCCTGTCTTTAAGATGAACTCCACCTCCATACTTTATAGAGTAAATTTTTATCTTCCTTTATACAATATTCACCCCTTTCTTCTCTATAATCTATATCAAAGGTTTCTTTGAAGGAGTTCCAGCCTTTCTAGGATATTTCTTAGGGGTTAGCCTAATCTTTTTAATAATAACTAGGGTATGTTCAATATCAGTAAAGGGAAGCTTAACCTCAATGGTATCTATAATCTTACCCCCAAGGACATCAACAGCCTTTTTTGATTTTGAAACTTCTTCATAGACCCTAGGGCCTTTTTGGGCAATAAAGTATCCATTCACCTTAACAAAGGGAAGGCAATATTCACATAGCACACTTAACTCAGCTACAGCCCTAGCAACAGCAAGGTCATATCTTTCCCTATATCCTTCCTTATTACCATAATCCTCGGCCCTTCCATGTAAAACTCTAACCCCTTCAAGGCCTAACTCCTGGCATACAACCTCTAGATATCTAACTCTTTTCTTAAGGGAATCTAATAGGGTTATATCTAAGTTATCATGGTAAACCTTCAAAGGTATTCCTGGAAAACCAGCTCCTGTCCCAACATCAATAATCTTCATATCATTTCCTATAACCCCAGTTGTTAAGCATGTTAAGGAGTCTAAAAAGTGTTTTATCATAATCTGATTTTCTTCGGTTATACCCGTTAGATTCATCTTCCTATTCCACTCTATTAATAGGTCTTTAAATTTTAAAAACTTATTTATCATTTTATCATCGGCATCTAAGCCTATTTCCTTTAGCCCTTGCCTTAAAATATCTTTACTTTCCATTCTCTATTACCTTCTTTCTCCTCTGCTGCTCTAAATAAATTAGTAATACAGAGATATCCGCTGGAGAAACACCAGAAATCCTAGAAGCCTGTCCAACGGAAAGAGGCTTTATGTCGTCTAGCTTCTGCCTTGCCTCTAACCTTAAACCTTCTATTTTACTATAATCTAAATCGGAAGACAGTCTCTTACTCTCAAGCTTCTTGAATTGATCAATTTGCTTTAACTGTTTAACTATATAGCCCTCATATTTAATCTGTACATTACATTGTTTTGCAACATTCCTTTTGACATTAGGTCTGTTAGTATCTACCTTCGCCAACATATCATAGTCGATTTCAGGTCTCTTTATAAGGTCATATAGAGATATACTGCTCTTTATTTGTGAGCTATTATGCTCCTCTAAGAAACTATTAATATCATTTGGCTTTATATATGTGTTTTTGAGTCTATCCATTTCCTTTTCAAATTGTAATTTTCTTTCAAGGTATCTATTATATCTATCTTCTTTAACTAATCCAATTTTATAGCCCTTCTCCGTTAATCTGAGGTCTGCATTGTCTTGTCTTAGTATTAATCTGTATTCAGCCCTAGACGTCATCATTCTATAGGGCTCCTTCGTTCCCTTAGTAACAAGGTCATCTATTAAAACTCCTATATATGCCTCAGACCTGTCCAATATAAAGGGCTGCTTCCCCCTAATCTTTAAAACCGTATTTATGCCAGCCATAAGCCCTTGAGCTGCAGCTTCTTCATAACCTGAAGAACCATTAAATTGTCCTGCGGAAAACAAATTGTCAATATTTTTAAATTCAAGGGACAATTTTAATTCAGTAGGGTCAATACAATCATATTCTATAGCGTAGGCAGGTCTCATAATCTTCATATTCCTAAGACCCGGTATTGTTCTTAAAAACCCTATTTGGACATCCTCCGGTAAACTCGAAGACATACCTTGAACGTACATTTCGTTTGTGCTTAGACCCTCGGGTTCTATAAATAACTGATGCCTCTTTTTATCAGCAAATCTAACTACCTTATCCTCTATTGATGGACAATATCTAGGGCCCGTTCCCTCTATCTCTCCACTATACATAGCAGATCTATGTAGGTTTTTATGTATGATTTTATGGGTCTCATCATTTGTATATGTAAGCCAACAGGAAATCTGATCCCTTTCC
>JAKSBP010000040.1 GCA_022361035.1 Clostridia bacterium | reverse complement strand
GATTAAATAAAATTTCCCATTATCATAGCTTAAGCATGGTGCCCAAATCCCCCCTGAACTCGGATTCCCCACCATATTCAGTTGGGTCACCCTCGACAGAGGTCTTGAAATAAGCTCCCAATTGATTAAATCTTTGGAATGATGTATCTGTACCCCTGGAAACCACTCAAAGGTAGAGGTTGCAATATAATAGTCATCTCCTACCCTGACTATAGAAGGGTCTGGATTGAACCCCTTTAGAATTGGATTTTTAATCACCGTCATAGCTATCTCCTCCCTTTCACAAAGCTTTACTCTTTTACTGAGCCCATGGTGATGCCCCCTATTATATATTTAGAAAATAATATATAGGCAATAATTATGGGTAAAACCGATATCGCAATGGCTAAGTATATAGCTCCAAAGTCGGTTTTATAACTTGATCCCCTTAAAAATCCTATTAGGACGGGAAGGGGATATTTTTCGTTGCTAAAGATTAAAACCAGGGGCTGTATATAGTTATTCCACGCAAAGACAAAGTTAAAGATTGACATTGTAGCTATTGCTGGAGAAATAATGGGCAGTATTATCCTGTGAAATGTCTTAAACTCACTGGCTCCATCTATTCTAGCTGCCTCAATTATTGTCCCAGGAACATTGGCATCAATATATTGTTTTAAAAAGAATACTGTGAATGAATTTGCTATACCTGGAAGTATTAATGGAAAATAGGTATCTAGCAAGTTCAATTTATTGTTCAACTCATAATATCCAATCAAACTTAGCTGGGCTGGTACCATCATTGTCAAAAGAACTATGCCAAATAAGATACTTTTCCCCTTAAATTTATACTTTGAAAATCCATAGGCAGTAAGGGCAGAAAAATATGCGGACAGTATAGTATAGGAGATAGCAATAAAGGCACTATTACCCAATCCTCTCCAGATATTTACTCCCTTAAGCATAGAATGGTAGTTCTTTATAATGTTTGAACCCGGTAATAAGCTTAAGCTTCTAACGATTTCAGCATTGGATCTAGTGGCATTAATAAGCATAATATAAAATGGTAAGATACAAATAATAGTTAAAAAAATTAAGGAAAAATATATGAGTATCCTGGAAATTTTCCTGCCACCCGTTTTGTTACTCATCACTTAATATTCCCCCTTCTCACTCATATTCCTTATCGCCCTTATGATAGAACCTGATTAGAACCACTGTACAAAGCAATATAACTAGAAATAGGGCGTATGCAATAGCTGCACCATATCCAAAGTTGTTATATTGGAAGCCCTGATTATACAAATAAACAACCATTGTAAGTAACGATGACGCAGGAGCTCCCTTTCCATCTGTTAAGACAAAGGGAATATCGAATATTTGCATTCCACCAATTAATGAAGTTACTATTACGTACAGCATTATGGGCTTCAAAAGGGGTAGTGTTATCCTTATAAAGATTTGCCATCTATTTGCTCCATCCACAACTGCTGCTTCGTAATAGGATGGGTCTATACCTAAAATTCCCGCCATAATCAGAATCAAGGTATGGCCAAACCATAGCCACCACTGAATAAAGGATACTATCAATGGCATTAAGGTGGATTCCCCTAGCCAATGTATGGGCTCTTTTAAAATCCCCATGGAGATCATAAGTTGATTAATGGCACCATGCTGCCAATCCAGTAGTACATTAAATAGGAGGGCCACCGATGCCGCTGTTACAAGGTTAGGAAGATAGAATACTGCCCTAAAGAAACCGGACCCTTTAATTCTATATCTTACGTCAGAAAACCATGAGGCCAGTAATAGGGCTATACCTATTTGGGGTATAATATTTACAATCCAGATTCGCCAAGTATTGACAAAGGACTTCCAAAAAAATTGGTCCTTTATTAACCTCCCATAGTTTTGAAATCCAACCCATGTAATTTCACTAAATCCATCGTACCTGGTCATACTTAGATAAAAGGTGTATACCAATGGATATAAAATAAAGATTGAGAAAACTATAAAATAGGGTAAAATAAAGTAATATCCATACTTTTCTTTGTAAAAGCTATATTTTTTAGTCTTCATATTAATTCCTCCCATAGGAGAAATAGGGTAAACAATACATAAGAGAACCTCTACAGTCCCCCTATGTATATGTACCTACTACCTACTTCTCTAATCCACAACCAATTCTGGATATGCAGCCTTTACATTTTGTTTAAGTCTATTTAGAGCCTTATTAAGGTCTATTTTGCCATCTACATATTCTTCAATTATACTTTGCATCATTATGTTGATTTGCTGGTCATACTTGGTCACCTTTGATGCATCGATTTTCTCTATTTCCTCAGCAAAGAATGCGTAATGATTTTGTCCATCTAAAAAGTCGTCGGAAAAATCGTCCTTAACCTTGTCAATTATTTTTTTATTTGATACGAATTCACCGGTATCATTTATTAGCTTCTGTAGATATTCTTCATCGCTTGTAACCATCTTAATAAATTCCCAAGCTACATCTTTATGCTTTGACCTTGAATAAATTCCAAGCCATGTCCCTCCCCAGAAATATGGTGCAGGAGGAGATGTAAGGCCCCAATCCCCACTGGTATCCGGGGCATTTCTCTTGAGTACATAGTGTAGTCCCCAGGTGGGCAGTAGGAAACCAAATACTTCCCCATTGTTCATGAGCTCAAACCAAGGTGGCCCCCATTGATTCGTTTTTGCATCGAGATTTTCTTCCCTAAATAGTTTCATGTTTTTGAAATGCTCAACTATTTTCTCATCAATTACAAATTTACCATCTTCAACCCAGGCATTTTCCTTGAGGGAATGGGGTATCCATACGCAATCGTCTACGCCAGATACTAATTTTATCTTGCCATTACTCTTATCCCTCAAGGTTCGTCCTAAGTCTATGAAATCATCCATATTAGACATCATCTTTCCTATTTCCTCGGGGTCATCGGTTCCTAGATACTCCTTTGCAACACTTCTACGATAGATATATGCACCAGGGGTAGTCTGCCAAGATAGAGCTTTGATTCTACCCTTTGAATCAATTCCTATATCAGCTACGTATTGTACCATATCCTTTAGATAGTCCCCTGCATTATAGGGCTCCTTGGCTAAATCCTTCCAATAGCTTGCTTCTACCCATTCCTTAACTTGCTGAAGCTCTCCAGTAAAAATGTCAGGGGCTCCCTTGCCCGATTGCAGAACAGATCTGATTTTGGTTGGATAATCCTCATTAGGTATTACAGTTAACTGAATTTCAACATTTGGGTGTCTTTTTTGAAACTCTTTAATTGCATGGCTTAGTTCATCTGTGAAGGACCATAGGGACAGCTTGATTTTTTCACCATTACCCCCTTCTCCCTCCTTTGCAGAATCTTCTATATCCTGGGATGTAGTTGCATCTTCCCTGGTAGGAGCCCCGCACCCTATAAGCAGTGGTAGTGTTAAGGTTATGACTAGCATTAATGGAATAATTTTTTTCATAAATTCGGTACTACATCCTTCAATGTATGTACCCTTCCCCCTTTCAAAATTTTTAAATAATATCTATAAAAGCCTTTATATTAAAACAATACAATAGAATCACAATATATTGGGTGATTCCTTGTAGTTTAGACAATTGAGGATATGTAGATTTGGCAAACGTTTGCCTGGTATTTATAGAGATAACCCTTATAGACTCTAAAAATTTCCACTTTAAGAAATATAAAAGTTCCCGGCTACTGGAACTATCACAACAGATTAAATTAAGCTATCTTTATAAATCCTAATTAAATTATACTTCCAATATTTAGAATAGATAAGATAGTTTTTTTATACTACTTATTTTTCTCTGTATCTCAAAATCCATTTAAAAAGTTTATATTTTATCAACATAAAATAGGCTATCTTATAAACAGAGTCTGTAAAAGATTTTATAGGACGTATTCTGATTTAATTATAAATAATAGAAAAACTATCAGAAATTATTGAAATTTTGATAGTTCTTATTTTAAGCTAACCTATGATATAAATTTTCAGATTAGAAACTTTGATTTTCCTTTTAGATTTGTTTTGAAATATACCTCTCTAATAAATAGAGTTCCTCAATCTTCTAAATATGAAGTAAATTCTAAACCTTCTTTTATTGCATGGGCCAGGGCTGTATTATACCTTTCATCCAAGTCCTTCAATGCCCTATCAATATCTGTATCTCCCATTAAGATTCTTAGAAATATGTTTCTTATGTAGTCACCGCTCGAAATAATATTTGCATCTGGAAGTTCCAACATATACTCACTTTTTTCACGTTCACAGAATCCATTCCAACTGCCACTATTTGTATTATCATTAATAGAATTTATAATATTTTCATCAAATGGAATACCTCTTTTCTCTAAATACAGTTCTTCTAAAAACTGGGGAGAATTTATCCACTCCAATACCTTTATCACCTCCTTAGGTTTACTTAAGGAAGAGGGTCCAAGCACAAAGGAATCGTCTAAATAAATATACTCACCATGTCTATGCTTTAAATCTATTACTGGAATATCACATATACTCCAATTATATTTACATGGAAATTTATAATCAAAAACTGCTACATCCCATGACTGGGCCATCTTCATTGCCACTTTTCCCTCGGCAAATAGATAATTGGCTGTCTCCTTATCTATCTCCTCGGGTCTGGGAAACAATATGTTATTTTCCTTCATTTTTATTAATACTTCCATATAAGGCTTTAACTCAATATACTTATATTTCCCCTCCTTAAAATCATAACCTGTATGACCAATTGAGGAATAGGCAGGATACATAATCTCCCACTTGTGAAATTCCTTCCATTTACCCGGTATTACGTATCCATATACCCTACTATCATAGTACTCTGAAATAATCTCACTGTAATTAATTACATCCCCCCAGGTTTTAGGTGGAGTTGGATTTCCGTGCTTATCTGTAATACCTACTTCTTTAAATATATCCCTATTGTACATTAACTTTAAGTTAATTATAGAGTGGGGAACTGAGTAAACCTTTCCCTGAACGATATTTTGGTTCGGTTTCAAATCTTCCTTAAATTCCTCAAGGTACTCCCTTCCACCGGGAATATCTTCTATGGGAATCATATAGCCTTCTTTTATCATCCTTAACTTTCCTTCAGGATATTTATATAAATCTATGGCTACTTCATTTTTTAGGGATTCCTCTAATATCTGATTGTAGTTACTTCCAATAACTCTATACTGAATTTCAATATTTTCTTCATTGCCCTTAGTGGAGTTAAACCTTTGTATTAACCTAGCATAGATATCCTTGGAATAGTTATCATTAGACCAAATTGTTATCCTTGTTTTGTCACTATTTTTTAACATCTTTATCATATATGAATGATAACTTGAATAGAACTCTTTAATCAAGCTAGTTATTGGAATTGACAGTATTAATACTATTATTATCGCTTTTATTAAAATCTCATCAGACAGTTTAACCTTCAAATTAATCCCTCTTTTTTTGAAAAATTATGGAATTTGTTCTATTTATAAATCTCAAATATCTTTAATTGCTTCAATAACTTTACTATTTCCTTCATATTTCTTTTTTCAAATTTCTTTATGATTTTGTTAGCTTGGGAGCGAATTGTAACTTCCTCTACCATCCTTTTTTTAGCAATTTTCCTGTAGGTATTACCTAAATATACTTCTCTTAATATTTCATATTCTGCATTTGTTAGCTTTGAAATAATATTTAAGGTAAATATGAGGCTCCTCTGATGTCTTTTCATACGTGTAAACTCATCTAAAATTTTTTCAGCTACTTCTGGACGAAGTTGCAGCTTATTTTTATGAACATTCTTAATGGAATTTATTATGTCAACAATAGAACTTGTCTTAACGATAAAGTCCATAGCCCCCGATGCATATGCCCGGTAAAGGGTTTCATCATCCTCATGTATTGTAAGTACAATTATTTTAACATCCCTATCCTTGTCACAAATGCTCTCAATAGCTTGAATACCTGCAAACTCTGACTCCATCTGTACATCCATAAGAATTATATCGGGCTTTAACTTTTCTGCAATCAAAATAGCTTCCTTTCCTGAAGAGGCTGTCCCTACTACTTCAATGTCAGGTTCATTATTTAATATCATTGAGAAATAATCTCTAATATCCTTTAAATCATCTACAACCAATACTCGAATCGAATACATTAAACTCTCCTCGCCTTCGGAAGTATAATTTCAAAAGTTGTATATTTATCTCTTACACTGTAAACATTTACATATCCAAAATATCTTTTTACTATCTTATATACGTAAGATAGTCCTACACCCCAGCTATTATGCTTTGACTTAGTTGAATAAAAGGGCTGAAATATCTTCTTCCTTTCTTCCTTTGTCAAACCAATTCCATTGTCGGTAATGTTAAGAACTATCCAATCATATTCACTTTTTAAATCAATTATTATTTCACCCTCGGATTTCCATGAATCGTTAATGGCATCTACGGCATTTTCAATCAAATTAATAATCACTTGAGAAAATTGGTACTCATCGGTAAGGATATCAGCTTCCTCCTCTGTATAGGTTTTGACAATACCAATATTCTTAGGTATATGTATCTCCTTCAGTGATTCATCAATTAAAATCTTTAAGTCACAAGTATTTAAGCTTATACTCGTATTTTTAAAGACATCTAATACCTTTGAAACACTATTCAATGAATGTTCACTGACTTCCCTTATCCTCTTCATATATTCACTCTTATCTTCCTTTACCTGCATAATGGCTTGTTCCGATAATATTTTAATTGTAAACAATGTATTCTTGTAGGAATGAAATACTCCTCTAAAATTTTCATTATATTTCTTAAGGCTTCTGTCTACAAGTCTTCTATGAAAAAAGTCAGACAGCGACATTAATCCATTCTTTGTTAGTAAAAAAAAGGTAGTTAGTGTAATTAGAATCCCTAGGACTGGTATAAAACTAAAGTAATAAATAGGTACGTATCTCATTTTAGCGAATCTAAATAATTCAATTCCCCCATCGGCAGCTAAATATGACACCCTAAGCATACCTAAAAAGAAAAAGATATAAAAGAAAATATTTAATAAAAATAAGCTGATACAAATAGATAAAATATATTTCCTAATTGTAGAAATTTCTGACTTTTTATATAGGCTATACATTAAAAACACAGGATAAAGTAAATATATAAGTATTGATATTGTAAAGAGAATATCTATAAACTTAATTAGGTAAAATAGTCTCTTATTAAAAATATCTTGATAAAATACGTTTATGTGAAAATAATATGCAATTTTAGGATCATAAAACAATAGATAAGAACATGGAATAAAGAAGACAGCAACTATTCTTGATATACTATAGTTATCTTTATCTATTTTTATCAGGTTATTTCTTAAAATCCTTTGAATAAATATTGGTATGGAAAACAGGAATATTACAATTCCTAGGTTTAACATTCTTAGCAAATTATCATGGGATATTTTAATTAAATTATTTAAATAAAGGAGTATATAATAATCATATTTATATATGCCTATCCCTGAGTATTCATGATTTCCTATTCGGGAAATATAAATGGTTATACTCAATAATGAGATAATCAGTCCAAGAACCATTGTAAAAAATACCCAGTTATACTTATACTTGTAATTATATATTAATAGAACTATAAAAAATAGAATAAAAAATAGAATTATATAAAAAATATTAACCACCTCCATTTTCTCCTCCTAAATTATAGGAGAGAGAATCCAACATAGAGAGTTCCTTCATATACCTTTCCCTTGCTAATAAAATAGGACTTGTAAATACAATATTCACAAATCCCATAAAGCTGCCTAAAAACTATATATTTATAGAAGAGTGATTGAGAATGTTAACTTACTACAGCAGCCACAGAGAATCCTTTAGGCTCATGCTATAAATCTGTTTATAGATAGGTAATAGTAGGTAAAACAGATTTATAAAAGAGTCTTTGATGAAGAGTTAAAAGGAAGACTCTTTTGAAACACATATACGGAAATTATAAATATATCTATATTTAAAAAGTCTATAATTTCCTATGTGTTATAAAAATCGCTCTAAAGGAAACCTCAGTGCCTGCTTCCGTTTATTAAGTTTGTAAGTCACTCTTCTATATATGACATATTATAAAGTTTACTTAGTAAATAAATTAGATAAGTAAACACATATTTTGTGAATTTTTTCTTTTCAGAATAAATCTATTTAATACTCTTTAATACTTCACATAAAAACTTAAAAACTCTATCTGTGGATGATATACTTAAATGCTCATCAGGTGTGTGGACATCATAGATATTGGGACCAATAGATATCATATCTATATCACCGACCTTTTCCTTTAAAAGTCCACATTCTAAACCTGCATGGATAGCATCGATTTGAAGCTCTTCACCATACATGTCCCTATATACATTAACCATCAAATCACGGATAGGAGAGTTGGCCTTATATTCCCATTCAGGATAATCACCTACGAGCTTCATTACAGCATCCTGTGAGTCACAAATAATCTGTATCCTATTATTTATTTCATCCTTTAGGGTCTTTACAGAGCTGCGAACCGCACTATTAAATACTACTTCATTCTCCTCAGTCAATAAAACTCCAAGATTATTTGAACTCTCAACTAATCCTTCGATATTGGCACTCATAGTTTGGACTCCATTTGGTAGGAGCCTTAATATCTTTATTAAGGATTTTTTTGTTTTTTCACTAAATACCTTCTTCGGCTTTTCAGTTCTGTCTATGTAAAGTTTAATGTGGGGATCGGAGGTTTCAAACTCATTTGAAAATATGGATTGATACTCCTCTATAAGGCCCCTTAGGGTGCCTTCCTTTGACTTATCGGTTACAATTATTACATCGGCCATTTTAGGGATAGCATTCATTTTCTCCCCACCGGAAATATGAGCAGCTTCAATATCCATATTACGGTCAATACCATCCAATAACCTTCCTAGCAGCTTAATTGCATTTCCACGATTCTTATCAATTTCCATACCTGAATGTCCACCTAAAAGTCCCTTAATAGAAAGCTTATAGGCTTCCTTATCTCCCTTTACTTCCTTCCACTGGATAGGTAAATGAACTATATTGTTTACACCCCCTGCACAGGAAGATAGGGCCGATCCTTCTTCCTCGGAATCGATATTGATTAAGATGTCCCCCGAAATATTGCTTGGATTTAGATTAATAACGCCGTCCATTCCCGTTTCCTCTGAAACGGTGAAAAAGCCAGTTAATGGTGGATGGTCCAATTCTTTAGATTCTAAAATCGCCATTGTCATTGCCAATGCAATTCCATTGTCGGCACCAAGGGTAGTTCCCTCTGTACGAATCATATCACCATCTAAAACTATTGGGATTGGGTCCTTTGTAAAATCAAACTCTAAACCCTCCCTTTTTACACAAACTATATCCATATGTCCTTGAAGAATAACCCTAGGTCCATTCTCATACCCCTTAGTGGCTGGCTTATTGATAATAACATTTAAACACTCTTCTTGAATTACCTCTAATCCCAGATCCTTAGCGAATTTTACTAAAAAATCACTAACTTCCCTTTCATTACCTGACTCCCTAGGTATACGGGTTAGGGATTCAAAATGTTTGAGAACCCTTTTAGGCTGTAATCCTACTAATAATCTTTCCATTCCACAGGTCTCCTTTATATCAATATGTACAAATTGTGTACTTATGTCTATTATATATAAATTATGAACTTTGCGGAAGTTTCAGCATTAATTTTTCCTCAAGGTGTAAATTTTTTTACTTCTCTTTATTCCTTCAGATACAATTCCCTTTTCAAGGATTTTCTTCATCAGGTCCCTTGCAACCAATTTAGAATCTGTTACATGGACTTTACTTTTACTCCAAAAGAGGGAGGCCCTTGTTCCCTTAATTATATCTTCAATTTGTGTAATCGACAGCTGCTCTCGATTGTTAAGTTCCTTGATGACTTTTCCTTCTGCTTTTCTATAAAGCTTACCTAATAATTCCTCACTCCTTCTCTGCTCTTTCACAATTCCCCACGCACCTAAAAACGCAATGGTAACCGCAAGAAATAATACCTTCAATAGGAAACTCAGCATATTAATCCCTTACCTTCTTTAAGGTTATAAATTTATTATTTCTTAAAACATTGATATAAGCTCCAAGTCTTTCATAAAGGGGCTCTACATCCTCACCAAATCTATCATTTAGAATCTGTGCGATCTCCTTTACATTTCGCTTTCCATCAATTGCCCTCCATACACTACTACCCAGCAGGTCTAAATCAATACGCATAACTTCAGGTGTTTTGAAAAATATACGAACTATTTTATCTAAAATACTATTCCTAGGAATAATTACCTGAATCAAACCATCTTCCTTTGTCTCCCAGTCCTGAGATTGCTTCATAAGGGGAACCAGGTCTAAAAAGTTGTCATTCTTTTTTATTCTTTTAATCATAATACACCTCAACATACAAAGGGGATAAATTTATTATCATCTCCAGATTGTTAATAAAGTTAACAAGATAATAGGCTTTAACAAACTTCCAAGTTCAAGGCACGCTGAAATCGAGGAGCGGAGCTTGCTCTACTGCAAGTGAGCACCGGAGATTTTAGCAGTAACGAAGAAATTGGGAGTTTGTTAACAGCCTCAAAAGTGCTTTTTAAGCACTTTTTTACTTATAGGAACTTATTTCAATGTCATCAATCCAAATAGGAGAAGAAAAGTTGTTAAATATTATTTCAATCATATCTACATCTTCAGTAATTTCATTAAGCTTTACCATTTCCCAAATGTTTGCTTCCTTTACCATAAAGGACATGGGTTTTTGAAATTGGAGCCTCTTGTTTTTATAGCCTTTTATAGATATACTTATATTTTCCCTCGAATTTGATGCAATCCACATAGAAAAAATAGGCTTGTTTTCAACATCTATGTTATCAACTACAAGGGTTTCAGAGTTGACTTTTCCCTCTTCACCAAGCTTTAATGAATAATTTCCACTTCTGAAAGCTCTGTAATCCTTAACTATAGTTTTATCTGAATATCTAAGATTTAAATTATTGAGCTTTTCTTTAAGTCCCATACTATTTTTTAACTCATCAATTTCTAATTTTTTTCTATATACTATATTTTCACTATATTCATCGGTATTTCCATACTTATCCTTTATCCTTAAAATTACCTTATACTCTCCTTCATTGTCAAATTGTATTTTTAAGCTCTTTTTATCGGCAATGTTGCGTATAACAGTATCACCCTTTAATATCTCCCAGTCTCTCTTAAGTATGCTATTGTCTTTACCGTGTACTTTACTCATTTCTGTAAAATAATATAGGTCATTGACCTTTTCAAGTAGGAAGTGGGCCTCAAGCTTTATAGATTCAGATTGATTTTTTTCATTTAAGGGGTTAAAGGTGAGTTTATCAAAATCTAGGCTAACATACAAAAGGATAGCTATTACAACAACACCTATAGCTATTATAGGCCCGTACTTTGTGAACCTTCTTTTTTCCTCACCACGGTTTTCAGTTTTAAATATAATTTCCTCATCATCTATGAAAATATCATTAGAATCATTGTCAACCCCATCTTCATTTGTAAAGTCTGTATTTAATACATCGGATTCGCCATTGAGAGGGTCATCGGCTATGAGTAGATTGTTATTATCATCTCCACCCTCTTGTACTCCATCTTCTTCTTCCATAAAAAGATCATAGATATATATTTTTCTAAATTCATTATAGACATCCTCAATACTTTGGAATGTGTGTTCATTACTTTTTAACTTATTTATAAAGCCTAAAATAGCCTCAGATGCTCTATCGTTATCCTGATCATCGGTCGGGTCCTTAGAAAAAACAATTTTTTCAATCATTGTTGCTAGTTTTAAAGCAATGGCATTAAATTCTACAGGTTTAGAAAAAACCTCATCTAAAAATAACAATTCGTTAAAATAAAGTTCTTTGTCCTTAAAAATTACTTGGGATTCGTCAATTAATATACTTTTTATTGAGTTAGAGAAAGAATCATACTTAACTATTTTGCTCATGTATTCATAGGCTAAATTGATCTTATGTTTAACGGTGGTATCAAAGAATTCTAAATAGGACTCTAAAGGAGTACCTTCTTGATATTCAGTAATAACTACTAAATCATTTTGGTCTTCTTCTAAATGTAACAAATTGTTTAGTCCATTGGGAAATTGTGATTTAGATATGACTTTTGATATCTCATTCTTGTGAAAAATGTTTATAACAACAACTTCATCGGCGTTCTCCCTGTTTGAACCTATTAATACATTCTGATATTTGTCTTCTTTAAAGCTTTTAAGTATTTCATATTTACTTGTGTATGAATTACTCATAGTAATTACCTGCCCCTTATATTTTATTGTAGGTTTCCATAATGACAAATTAACCTCTTGTGATATTAGAAGTAGCACAACGGGTTAAATTATGATAAAAAATTATTAAAATTATTAATAAATAACAAAAAAACATGTAAATTGACATTTTTCCTATTAACAAATTCTTCATTCATTTATGAATTCCTGCTATCATATAAAAATTTCTTTTAATTTGATACAATATAGGTAGATTGGTCTATAAATAATCTGATGTAGATAAATATGGAGGGGTATACTTTGCTTAAATTTTTGCATTTAGCCGATGTTCATTTAGATACAAGCTTTTATTCTAAAAATGAAAATTTAAGAAAAAAGCTTAGGGATGGAATTAGAAAGTCTTTTAGTAAGGCCGTTGATTTATGTATAGATGAGAAGGTTCAGGGACTTCTTATTGCTGGAGATTTATTTGACAATGATAGGTTGTCCTTTAAGACGGAGCAGTTTCTGATAAGGGAATTTTGTAGACTTAAGGATAATAATATAAAGGTCTTTTATGCTACGGGTAATCATGACCCTGGACATATGAGCTATAGAGTCAATTCAATAAAATGGCCCGATAATGTCTATCTATTTAAAGACAATGAAATTAAAAGGGTGAATATAAAGGATTTCAACGGTGAGACCCTAGGAAGGATTATTTCATGTGGTCATAGGACAAATAATGATTCTAAGAATCTAGTAAAGGCTTTTCCCCAAAGGGAAGGGAAAATTCCCCATATAGGTTTAGTACATACAATGGTTACTAATGTTAGGGATTCCGAAAACCATAATAGATATCTTCCCTGCTCAAAGGAGGATCTGGAGTCAAAAAACTATGACTATTGGGCCTTGGGCCATATACATAAAAGGTTAAAAGTTAGTGATAGATGTGATATATATTACCCGGGGAATATCCAAGGCAGGCATCCAAGGGAGACAGGCAAAAAGGGTGGGCTTTTAGTTAGTATAGATGAAAATTGTGATGTTAAAGTGGAGTTCAGAACCCTTTCTACCATAGAATGGCATAGTATAAATATAAATGGACTAGAAGATATCAAGGAGTATTCACAACTTAAAAAATATATTAGCAATATAATAAGTGACTATATTAAAGAGAATAGCCTATTGAGTAGAGAATTAGTACTAAGGGTAGAACTAGAAGGAAGGGCCTTTTTAAAGGCTGAACTTAGCCTTCAGGAGAACCTTGAGGAGATTGTAGAAGAATTGACCTTAGATATGGATTTATTAGAACTGGAAATCAAAGTGGATAGACTAGTTGGAAGAATAGATGGAGAGGATTATAAAGGGGGAAATCACGTTCTTGCCTTGGTGCTAGAGGTTCTAAGGGATATTGGAGAGGATGAAGAGATTTTAAATAGACTCTTAGAGATTCCTTTACTGAAGAAAGGGATAGGAAAAAGGGAAGAAAAAATAGCATACATAAGGGAACTCCTAGGAGGAATTGACGAAGAGGCTGTAGGCTATATGGTAGGTGATAGATATGAGGATAAATAGATTTGAAATTAAAGATTTTGGTAAATTTACTGGCGGTAAAACTATAGATAATATTGATTCAAGGGTGGCTTTATTCTATGGAAGGAATGAAGCTGGAAAAACTACCATATTTAATCTAATAAAATCAGTAATGTATGGGTTTTTTCCAGCGAAATCCAACCTTCATCCCTATTCTTCTTGGGAAAATGGTAGAATAGAGTTTACAGCCCATATAACCACCGATGATGGGGAGATTGCAGTATACAGAAAACTATTGAGTAAACCCCAGGGAAGGTATGTGATTGGAGAAAACTCTTTTAATATAAAAAATGAGTCCTTACCTATGAACAGCCACATTTCTAAGGAAATTTATGATAAAATATACTCCCTTCAAGTAGAAGACCTTATAGAAATACAGGGAAAGGCATGGGAAGAGGTGGAGGACAAGCTTCTTGCCAACTATGGTACAACTACCATAAGGAATACAAGGGATGCCCTAAAGGATTTAAAGGAAGAATGTGAAAAAATATGGCGTGAAAGTGGTAGGGGTAAATATTTAGTTAAGGAGCTAGAAAATGAAATAAGACAGCTCAAGAAAATGAAAAAGGAAGCCTATGTCAGAGAGGATGAAATAAGGAAGGCCGATAGAAGAATAATTGAAATAGAAGCAAGAATTAGGGAATTAAAGGAAGACAAAATTGAGCTAAGGACTTTATTAAATAAAGCAAAGGAATTAGTCCCTATCAAAAAAAAATTAGAACAATTGAATAGACTTAATGATAACCTTATAAAGGAAGATTTATGTCTATCCCTTCCCCATAATATAAGGGAAAAAAGTATAGAGCTTAAAAGGGATTTAGAGGAAATTAAAGATAGAAAAAGTAGAACAATAAAGATATTGAATGAAAAGAAGGATGAGATATACCCTTTAACTACTATGGATAAATTGATATTAGAAAATAAAGTGAAAATAAATACCCTTTCTAAAGACTATGAGAAAATTGAGAATATGGAGGAAAGTATAAACAAGGTAAAACATCGTATAGCAAGGTTAAGGGATAGAATTTTCCATGAGTCCAAGAATCTTTTAACAGAGAAATGGAGTAATAGAATAAGGGAGAGATTTGAGAATATAAATAAATCGGAACTCAAAATTTTGGTTAGTAATTATAAAAATGCTGCTCATGAGCTTCATGAAGCAAAATTAAAAAGGGAGATGAAGGTTGCTAATGAATTTAAAATAAGTTTATCAAAATCATATATATATTCCTTAATATTGAGTTTAATTCTTATAGCCATGGGCTTCCTTAGAGGTAATAATATTTTTAAAACAGTTGGTATTGGAATACTGACCTATGGTATGGGTGGCATCATAGGATATATTAACATGAAAAAAACTTTAAATAGTAATGCTGAAAGGGAGGAACTAGATAGATTAAATGAGGAGGTTTACCGCCTGAGGGAAAGGCTAAAGCTGGATAGGGAAAAATTGAAGGCTTATCTAGCTGAAATACCTATCTCAAGCCTAATAATAGAAAATATGGATGAAATGTTTCTTCCTAGTCTTATGGGAATTAAAGACATGGTCTATGAGCTTAAGGAGCTAGAGAAAGAGTTAGATATATATAGTAGTGCACATATGGAAAAGAGAAAGGATTTAAACGATTTTTTAAGTCAATTTATATTTGACATATATATTAATGAAGATGGGAGAATATTTTTGTTAAGGGATAGGCTAGAGGATTTAGAAAAAAGGGTTTTAATTAATGAAAATATAGATAAAGAGATATTAGCATTAGAAAAGGATATTAAGCTATTTGGAGAGAGGTATAGGGAAATAGAGAGTGTTCTTAAGGACCATAATTTAAGGCTGAATGAAATAGGCGATGGAAAACTGGAAAGGGGCCTTAATATAGTGGAAAAAAACTATAGGCTAAGGACTAAAATTCATGAAATAATGGAAGAATTGAATGAGGGTGATAAAAGGGAGGTTTTAGTTAAAGAAGTTAGAAAGCATGAGCTGGAAAATCCATGGATTTTTTCAGATTATGAAACTTTGAGGAGCGAAGAGGAACTTGAAGAAATTAATCAAAGCCTCAAAGAACTTGAGGTTGAGAGGGCGAGACTAGAGGAAAATATAAATAGACTATCTGAAGGCTGCAGTCTGGATGAAATTGAAAGTAGATTAATTTTATTAGAGGATGACTTAGAAAGAGCAAGTAAAAAAAGAGATAGATTAGCCTTGCTGTCGGAGGTAATTAAGCTTTCTGATGAGAAATTTAAGGAAGAGAATCAACCTGACATCTTAAAAAATGGAGGAAAATATTTTAGAACTATTACTAATAATAGGTATACAAATATTTTTCTAGACGAATATGAAGAATGTAAGAATATTATGGTAAAAGAGTTGGGAGAAACCGTACCTAAAAGGGTAGTCGGTACCTTTAGCAAGGGGACATTAAATCAATTATATCTGGCCCTGAGGCTGTCCCTTATAGATTATTTAGACAGGGATAGGGAAGCCTTGCCAATTTGCTTTGATGAGCTGCTAATTAACTGGGATGGATTAAGGCTTAACAGCAGCTTAAAGCTCCTCGATGAAATAAGTGAAAGGAGACAAATATTTATTTTTACCTGCCATGATTGGATGGCAGAAAAAATTGAAAAATCCTTTAATGTTGAAAGGATTGAATTATAGTAGTAGGTATAAGTATAAATCAATTATAACTGAAATTTTATCAAGAATACTTTCCTTGACCCAGTTGTATATTTATAAAGAAAGAAAAATATTTTTTCAATGAATACAGGATTTGACTATCTAAGTAAATGACTCTTGAGAAAAATTATCTACAGTGTATTTTAAAGTGCTTTCTTGTCTCTATTACCCATAGGGAACTAATAATAGATTAGAAATTATAATATAGGGCTTTTAAAAAGGAACTATGGGAATGATAAAATTAACCCTGAACTAGGGGTCATAGGTTCTTGCTTGCAGCTATGGGACTTTATGACTAAATATGCAAAATCCATATATTTCAATAAAAAATTATGAAGGAAAAAAGAGAAATTTGTAGAATAAAAGACGAAGGAGGTATCGAGGAGGGATTACTTTGAGGAAGCTTGGATTTGAAGATAAAGAATTTGAAAAGAATAAAAAAGAAATACTCAGAAGAATAAAGACAGATAAATTTAATCTAGGGATGATAGGTAATGGTGATGAAGATATAAGTCCATCCAATAGTAATGTCGGCCCTAGGAGGTATGCTTGGGAATATGAGATAGAAGAGTATAGAAAGAAGAAGAACCTAGAGAGGTTTTATAAGATAGGTGCTTTTTCAGGAGTAGCTAGTTTGATAATTACTATCATAGATAAATTTAAACCGATTAGAGAGCTTACCCATATTGCAATAAGCTATATTTTAAAGTAAAATTAAGAAAAGCCAAAATCAAGGGCTTTTTTTTTATACATATCAGCATATTTCTAATATAATTATATTATAGGAGAATTTGAGGAAGTATCTTAGGAGTTTTTGTAAAATAGTAAGTATTTTGTAAGCTTTTTTTTATCTATAATATGTTATAATCTAGGTTGTCGAGTAAATAAAAAATTTTAAAGAATCTATATGTGTTTTTGGGAACAAAACCTATAGTAGATTTGTCTAATTGATTGTGGGTTATTTGAGTATATTTTAAGGGCTTGGTAAAGGGTAAAAGTAGGACAGGGTTTTCTATATAAATCATCCCCCTATTAAATTGATAGGGCTTAAGAAAGAAAAAGTAAAGGAGTTATTATGATTTCTATATGTTAGGGAGGAGGGCTAGTATTTGGCTTTACTAAAACTAGAAGATATACATCATAGTTATAAAATGGGTCAAATCAATGTTGATGTATTAAAGGGAATTGATATACATATAAGTAGAGGGGAGTTCGTTTCCATAATGGGCCCATCGGGTTCTGGAAAGTCTACTCTTCTTAATATACTAGGCTGCTTAGATATTGCTACCCGGGGAACCTATGAAATAGATGGAAATAGGATTGAAAAGCTGAGTGATAGCAGGCTTGCTGATATTAGAAATGAGTTTTTGGGCTTTGTATTTCAGCATTTTCATCTATTATCCCATTTAAATGCCAGGGAAAATGTTGAGTTGCCACTAATCTATAGGGGAATGTGGGGAAATGATAGAAAACGTAAAGCAACAGAAGCCCTTGAAATTGTTGGACTTGGGGACAGATTACACCATTTACCATCCCAGTTATCCGGGGGAGAAAAGCAAAGAGTTGCAATAGCCAGGGCTATTACAATGGAACCGGCAGTAGTACTTGCCGATGAGCCCACTGGAGCACTGGACTCCCATTCAAGCAATAATATTATGAGAATTTTTAAAAAACTGAATAAGGAATTAGGTATGACCATAGTGCAGGTAACCCATGACTATGAAGTTTCCTTACATGGACAAAAGACATACCATATATTAGATGGAGTAATAGAGAGAATTGAGAATGTAGAATCAGGAGGAGGGGTATAATGTTTCAAAGAGTTTCTATGATAGCTTTAATATTAATGATTGCCCTAGGAGGAGGATTTTACGCATATAATCAGCTTTTACCTCCTCAAGCAGAGGAGACTGTGGGAACAGTATATTCGACTAAAGATGTTGTACGAGGAGATATTAATGTAGGCGTAGAAGTAAAAGGTGCCCTAGATGCATCTAGAGGGAATTCAATAATGGTTCCCGGGGAAAGAAGGTATGATGGTGGTTCCACATCATTTGTTATAAACGAGATTTTAGTGGAAGAAGGGGATGCAGTTAAGAAGGACGAGGTTTTAATAAGATTTGATTCCACGGAAATAGAGTCGAAAATTGATGAGAAACAGGATGCATTGAATAAAAAGCTAGATCAATTAGCTGAGATTGCTGGAGTAGAGGTTAGTGAAATAGATAGTATTAATCCTGTTAGGGGTATTACACTACGGGCTCCTATTCCTGGTCGTATTGTAGACCTGGATGCTTCAGAGGGTAAAGAACTGGAGCCAGGACATGTTATCTGCCGTATAGTGGATGACTCTAAGTTTAGGGCCAAGATAAAGTTGAATCCAGTTGAGTTTGGCATGGTGAAGGTAGGTGAAGAGCTTGTCCTTTCATCCTCTGAGTTCGATGGTTTTTATAGTGCAAAACTTACTAAGCTTAACCCCAATCCAGTACCTAATAACGAAAAGGAAGATGGATTTGCTAAAGGATTTGTACATGTTGGTGAGGTAGAAGGTGATAACCCAGGCTTAATACAAAGTAAGATGAAGGTAAGAGTAGGGCAGAGAATTAAGGATAGCGATAGTATTACCTTCTTTGGATTAATGGGTGAGGTAGAAGGTTTTGTGGATGAGAAGAAGGTTTTAAATACTATTGAAGCCGTAATTACTGAAGTCCATGTAGACAATATGGAAAATGTAGAAGAGAATAGTGCAATAGTTACAATGGCAAGTAAGGATATACAAGATATGCTAGAGGAAAAGGTTAGTGAAATAAGGGAACTTAGGTCAGACCTTAATGAACTTAGAAAAAAGCTTGATCATCTTGAAATTACAACGCCTGTAAATGGCATAATATCCCATATGCATAGACAGGTTGGCGATACTGTGAGAGCAGGCAATTGGTTAGGAAGCATATTTAATGTAGAATCCATGGAAATGAGGGCACAGGTAGACGATATAGATATATTAAATGTAAAGCTGGATGCACCGGTTAGAGTAACAATTGATGCTGTCCCCGGAGAAGTTTTTGAAGGGACTGTATCACATGTGGATGCAAGTAGTGATAGAGAAAATATGGATATACCCAAATATTCTGTTCGTATTAGTGTTAAAGGTAGTCACCAATTGAAGCCGGGAATGCATGCTAAAGGATTTATTGATGCTGGAAATGCAAAAGATGTTTTACTTATTCCCTTAGAAGCAGTTTTCCAAGAGGAAGGAAAATTCATGGTAGAAATATTGGATGAAAATGGAAACCCTAAATTGATTGAGGTTAAATTGGGTTTAATGAATGATAGATTAGCTGAAGTAAAGGATGGCCTTAATGAAGGTGACAAGGTTGTTATTGGAAGTAGTGCAGACTTGCTTCCAAGTCAAAATATAGGCTCAAAGGACACTCTTCTTCCAAAGGCAGATAATAATGGAAATGAATCTAATGGAGAAGATAAAGATAATTAGTTTACCACTAATTCTTTAAAGGAGGAATGAGTTATGGAAAATAGTAAGAAACGAGGTTCCTTTTTAGTAAGATGGTGGTTTACTGCGAAAATGGCTTTACATGGGATTGTAGCCAATCCATTACGCTCTGCCCTTACTATTCTTGGGGTGGCAATTGGTGTAGCTTCCGTAGTGAGTTTGATGGGGATTGGAGAAGGCGCTCGACGGGCAGTAGTAGAACAGTTTGAAAGCTTAGGGGCTAATGTAATTACTATTACAGCCCACGATCCCTCGGTGGAGTTTGACACGGAATATCATGAGGAGCTTATAGAACGGGTTGTAGGATTAGAAGCTGCTACTCCCGTTGTGAGCGATAAAGCATCTCTAAAGTGGAGACGGACAAGGGGAAGGGTTGATTTTTTAGGGGTTAATAATCAATTTCCCTTTATAAGGGACCATGAATTAGCTTCGGGACATTTTTTTACAAGTTTACATGTAAAGCAAAGATCACCAGTAGTAGTTTTAGGATATAATGTTGCAATTAGCCTCCTAGGTGGAAGAAATCCAGTTGGAAAATCCATAACCATTGATGGAAATACATATAGGATTATTGGAGTCCTTAAAGAAAAGGGTATAGGAAAGGCCGAGGATATAGATAATAAAATAGTTATTCCCTATACCTCCGCCTTAAAGATATCTGAAAAGAGGAAAGTTGATGCGATATGGGCAAAGGCCGCTTCAAAGATTGAGGCAGACTTGGCTATTGTACAGTTAGGAAGGATTTTTAAAAGAAAGCTAGGACTAGATCAAAAAGCACCAAACTTTGCATCGGCTAAAGAAGGTGAGGAGGAAGGTGGTAAAGAAGGTGGAGAGGAGAATAAAGGCTCAGTTAAACCAGTTCCAAAGGAGCCAGATAGCCCTAGGCCGACATTACCAAGCTCAGGAGATAATTTGATAACAATTACAAGTCTAAATAAGCTTGTCCAGGAGGCAGATAAGGCAAATAGAGTTATGACCTTGCTATTAGGGGGGATTGCAGCAGTATCTCTCTTAGTGGGGGGCCTTGGGATTATGAATATAATGCTTGTTTCAGTAACGGAGAGAAGGACTGAAATAGGAGTTAGAAGGGCCTTAGGAGCAAAACAGACAGATTTGCTATTACAGTTTCTTCTAGAGGCATTATATGTGAGTATAATAGGTTCAATAGCAGGTATAGCAGCAGGTATTTGGGGATTAGATATATTTGAAAATCAAGGCTTTCAAACGGCAGTTAGCTTTAGTGCCATAAAGATTGCTACGGTTGTAGCCCTGTCTTCGGGGTTGGTATTTGGAGTATATCCTGCAATTTCAGCATCATCGGTTCCACCAGTGGAAGCCTTAAGGAGTCAATAAAAGTTAATATCAAAGCTGCTGGCTGTAAAAGTCAACGCAATGAATTAAGTTATATGTTTTCATTTTATTAATTGTTCCCTATATAGATGTGTGACTTACAAGCTTAATAAACGAAAGCAGCCACTGAGGTTTCCTTCCCAGCGATTTTTATAAATCTGTTTTACCTTCTACTATCTATCTATAAAACAGATTTATAGCATGAGCCTAAAGGATTCTCTGTGGCTGCTGAAGTAAGCTAACTTTTTCTACCACACATCTATATAAGTAACTAGCTTTTAAATGAGCACTATCAACATTATTGAATTTCAATAAATTTTGATAGTGCTTACATTATTTTAAGATTAAAAACTATTATTATAGCTATTGGACATGATTCTTTAAAGTTCTCTATTAAGTTTACCTTTAAAATATATCTTTATTTATTCTTGAATAATTTATAGAATTATTATATTTTATAGATAATTCAAATAAATTTGATAGGCTGTGATTTAAGGAGGAGGTGATTTTAGAAGTGGATAGAAAGGGATTAGAAAATATTTTAGCAATTTGTGTAGTAACGGTTTTTATGGGACAAGTATACATAAGTCCCTTTTCAAAATGGTTTCGCTTTTCCCTTGCTGTTTTGGTACTATCTCTATTGCTTATCTATTTTGAAAATGTTTCAATAATGGTTGTTTCTACAAGCATAGCAATATTAATGTTTCTATTCAGAGCATCTGTTCATTTTATCGCATATCCTCAAATGTCTTTTTTTACAACATTACTACATTATTCCCCCGTTGCTGTATTCTATTTGATATATGGATTATTGTTTAAGCTTTTAAATGTCAGGGATAAGTTGAAGAACCCTATGATGTTTATTTTATCCCTGTGGATTTGTGATAGTGTAGGAAATATTGGAGAAGCTTTCTTGAGAAGTTTTTGGATAGATATTGACTTCGATGAAGCAACTTTAGTTATTATTTTTATTGGACTTATAAGATCCTTAGTTACATGCTTTATTTATCAGATAATTTTATATTCTAAAAATAGATTTGAAAGGGAACAGAAAGAAAATAAATTTAAGGAATTATTATTATTTACTGCCAAGCTAAAAACGGAGCTTTTTTTCCTTAAGAAATCCATGATTGATATTGAGGATATGATGGAAAAAAGCTATGAGCTGTATGAGAGGGTAGAGGAGCCAATGTTAAAGGATATGGCCTTAAATATATCTAAAAATATTCATGAAATAAAGAAGGATTATTTAAGGGTAGTACTGGGAATAGAAAAGACACTTTCTGATGAAAGTAGAAATTTGTTTATGACTGTAGAAGAAATTTTAAGGATAATAAATGATAATACGCTGAAATTAATAGGGGTAAGCAATAAGGATATTTCTATGAAGTTTATTGTAAAGCATGACTTTTATACCAACGATTTCTATCCACTGGTATCAATCCTCAATAACTTGATTATTAATTCAATTGACTCTATAGATCGGGTTGGAGAGATTGTCATAGAAGAAGATATCCGTGGAAATGAATATATATTTAGAGTTATTGACGATGGAGCTGGTATAGAAGAAGAGGATATAGATTTAATATTTGAGCCGGGTTTTACAAATAAATTCGATAAAACCACGGGTAAAATGTCAACGGGCATAGGTTTATACCATGTGAAGAATATAGTGGAAAATCACTATAATGGAGAAATATGTGTTGTCTATGAAAAAGGAAAAAATACAGTATTTCAGATAATGATTCCTGCTGAGAAAATTGAAAGGAGGGTATAATCCTTTGAATACAAACTTTTATATTATAGAGGATGATAGGGTAGTCCAAAACATATTAAAAAAGATAATACTGAAGAATAATCTAGGAGATATTATAGGAATTTGTGATAATGGTATTCAGGCCATAGAGGATATAAAAAGGCTGAAACCAGATATTGTTTTAGTAGATTTACTTTTACCCAAAATTGATGGAATAAAAATAATATTGGCTGTCAAGGAGCTTAATCTTAAAGTAAACTTCATTATGATTTCTCAGGTCACATCTAAGGAAATGATTTCAAAGGCATATAAGGGAGGAATTGAATTCTTTATACATAAACCAATAAACGTTATAGAAGTGATTTCCGTCATAGAAAAAGTTAAAGAAAAAATTAATATGTCTAGGGTTATTCAATCCTTTGAAAATGCCATAAAAGGTATTGAAACCTTCAATGAATACTCTTCAAGTAGGAAAAATAAAGGACATGGTTATAAGGATAAAGTCGAAAAGGTGTTAGCACAGTTAGGTATTTTGGGGGAAGCAGGGGTTAACGATATCATTGAAATTATCCTTTGGCTTTTAGAGCATGGGGAAGACACTAAAAAGAGTCTATTAAAATATAGATTATCTGATTTGTATAATTATTTGTATGATAGATACAATAATGAATATAGTATCCCAACTAATATCAGTGCCATAGAACAAAGAGTTAGAAGGGCAATAAATAAGGCTCTTAGAAACATTGCTAATATGGGTATTGAAGACTATGGAAATGAAATATTTATTAAATATTCCAGTACCTTGTTTGATTTTAGAGAAATAAGAAATCAAATGAATTTTGCAAGGGAAAAATCAAACCGTGGAGGCAAAATTAGTGTAAAGAAATTTATTGAAGGGATTATAGTAGTTATTAAAAATGAGAACTAAAATATCTAGGAAATTTTGTATTTTACATCTGTAGATAATAAATATCAATATGTAAATTCCATAAATGAAATTATTTTTAAATTATAGAAAATTTACAAATAAAAGAATTTAATGTTTTGAAAGAAGAATAATTTTAAATATTTTGAATTTTTCAGTTTTATTTGGTTTTATTGTGTCCTAATTTGTAGGTAGAGTGTTATTATTTCTGTACTTAATGAATATAAAAATATAAAGGAGGGGATATCTTTGAAACTAACAACAAAGATACTTATCGGTCTGTTAGCTGGTGTTATTGTAGGACTTTTACTAACAGGTAATCCAGCTATAGCCAACTCATTCATTAAGCCCGTTGGGACATTATTTATTAATCTTATTAGAATGATTATTGTACCTTTAGTGTTATCATCCTTAATTGTAGGGGCGGCAAGTATAGGAGATGTCAAAACACTGGGGAGAATTGGTGGAAAAACCATAGGTTACTACTTAATAACTACTGGATTTGCTGTAACCATAGGACTCTTATTAGGTAATATAATTCATCCAGGTGCAGGATTAAGTATTCCAATGGATGCTGAGGTAGCAGCAAAGGAAGCACCATCAGTAATTACCACTTTACTAAATATCGTTCCTAAAAATCCACTAAAGGGATTGGTGGAAGGAAATATGTTGCAAATAATTACCTTTGCACTTTTCCTCGGCATAGGTGCCACATCTTTACCAGAAGAAAAGGGTAAACCCTTTATCAGCTTTTTTGATAGCTTAGCAGAAGTTATGTATAAAATAACAGCTTTAATTATGCAAGTAGCTCCTATTGGAGTATTTGCCCTTATTACACCCGTAGTAGCATCAAATGGTCCTTCGGTTCTTATACCATTGATTAAAGTAATTGCAGCAGTTTATATAGGATGTTTAATCCATGCACTTTTAGTATATTCTTCAGCAGTGAAAATTTTTACTAAAATCAGTCCTAGAAAGTTTTTCAGAGGTATATTGCCGGCGGCTGTTACTGCCTTTAGTACAACAAGTAGCTCTGGAACATTACCAGTAACTATCAAATCCGTTAAAGAAAATCTAGGAGTCTCAGATAAAATTGCAAGCTTTGTCCTTCCATTGGGAGCTACAATCAACATGGATGGTACTGCCCTATATCAAGGGGTATGTGCACTTTTCGTAGCCCAGGTATATGGTATAGATTTATCATTGGGCCAGCAAGGTACAATAATTCTTACAGCTACTCTAGGCTCCATAGGAACAGCAGGTGTACCTGGAGCAGGATTGATTATGCTTTCTATAGTTTTGCAATCCGTTGGACTCCCCCTAGAAGGAGTAGCTTTAATTGCAGGCATCGATAGGGTATTAGACATGGCTAGAACCTCAGTAAATGTTATTGGAGATACATCGGCAGCGGTTATTGTAGCATCTACAGAAAATGAAATAGAGTATAGGGATGAGGATACAAAAACTGCCTAAATAACACGGATGGTGAGGAAATGTGAGTAAAAAATTAGGTATAATAGGTGGAATGGGACCCTTAGCTACAGCCTACTTATTTAAAAAAATTGTACTTTTAACCGATGCAAATTCTGACCAAGAACATCTTCATATACTAATCGATAATAATACATCCATACCAGATCGCACTTCTTATATAAGGGGTTTAGGAGAGGACCCAAGTAAATATCTGATTGAATCTGCAAAAAGACTGGAAAATATGGGGGCTGAATTTTTAATCATGCCCTGCAATACTGCCCATTATTTCTATGAGGATATAGTAAAAGAAATAAATGTTCCCTTTCTAAATATGATAGAGGAAAGTGTAAAGTTTGTAATAGCCAGGAATGAAAATATAAGTAAAGTTGGACTATTGGCTACCGATGGAACCTGTAGTACAGGAATTTACGACAAGTATTTTCAGAATTATGGAGTAGAGGTAATTAAACCTAGTAAAGCTATGCAGTTCCATGTTATGGACCTCATTTATGCTATAAAGAAAGGAAATAAAGAAATTACATTGGAAGGCTTCTATAAAACTGTTGAAGAAATAAGGGAGCAGGGAGTAGAGGTATTGGTATTAGGCTGTACGGAATTGTCATCGGCCTATGGAATATTCAAAATGAAGGGAAGCTATATCGACCCCTTAGAGATAATTGCCATAAGAGCTATAAATTTTTCAGGTAAAAGAAGTCTAAAAAGCCTCTAGATATGAAAATAGATAGTTATTTTTCAAGGAGAAATATGATTAGAAAAAGAGTATAATATACATCAAATTTTTATCCTAGGTTACTTCATAAAATGAAGTAGCCTAGGATAAATTTTTAAATTGTTATAGAAGAGTGACTAACAAACTTAATATCTGTTTTACCTTCTATTACCTATCTATAAACAGATTTATAGCATGAGCCTAAAGGATTCTCTGTGGCTGCTGAAGTAAGTTAATATTCTCAATCACTCATCTATAATTATAATGTAGCAATAGATTTTTCTATTGTCTCCAGCTTAATAGCTTTTTTTCAATATAGGCTACCCCCTGATACATTAGGCCAGCAAGAATAGCTAATATGATTACACTGGTCATAACGAGGTCAAGCCTAAAGATTTGACTTCCATATACTATTAAATAACCTATTCCTGCTCTGGATACTAAAAATTCTCCAACGATTACCCCTACCCAAGATAGACCAACGTTTATTTTGAGGGCATTAATAATTGTAGGGATACTTGCTGGAATAATAACTTTCTGTAGTATCTGAAGTTTAGTTGCACCAAAGGTTTCAAGCATCCTAATCTTATCTTCCTCAACCTCTTTAAAGCCACCATATACTCCTAAAATAGTTACTACTAAGGATACCATCAAAGCAGTAACGATTATCCCTGAAATACCAGCCCCAGCCCAAACTATTATTATTGGTGCCAGTGCAGTTTTGGGTAAGGCATTTAAAATAACCATGTAAGGGTCTAAGACCTTTGCAATAAATTCTGACCACCATAAAAGTATAGCAATTAAAGTTCCAAAAACTGTTCCTAATATAAAGCCAATGACAGTTTCAAATACGCTTATACCTATGTGTTTAAATAGGGAACCATCAGCGGATAATCTTAAAAACAGTTCCCACATCTGAGAAGGATAGCTAGTGAGGAAGGTATCAATCACCTTAAATCTTGCTAATAATTCCCAAGTTATAAAAAATATAATAAGTATAGATATTTGGGTAAAAAAAATCAATTTCTTTTTCCTTTTAATATCTCTCAAAAATTCAATGTGTTCCTTGGAATGATTCTCTTTAGACATGTACATCAAGCTCCTTCCAAATTAAATTAAAATATTCTCTAAATTCTGGAGCTTTTCTAGAGACCAAGGGGGTCCTTTTAACCTTTAATGTCAAATCTATTTTGTGTACAGATTTAACCCTTCCCGGCCTATTGGAAAGTACAATTATTCTGTCTGCCATAGATATAGCTTCTGCTATATTTCCTAAAAGGTGAAAAAATAACAACTTATATAATTGAAATAGTTCTATCTTAAGTTAGGTTTTTAGAGAAACTAACTGTATAGAAGAGTGACTAAGAAACTTAATAAACGAAAGCAGACACTGAGGTTTCCTTTTGAGCGATTTTTATAAATCTGTTTTACCTTCTATTATCTACTTAAAAACAGATTTATAGCAT
>JAKSBP010000293.1 GCA_022361035.1 Clostridia bacterium | reverse complement strand
TTTAAATTCATTTAACTTGGTAATCATAAGATACCTCCCATAAAATTTTAGGTATTGTTAAAGATTTAAGTTTCGTTTGAGGAAATTCCACAATTATGTAATTCCCAAATTTAAATTGTCAGACTTGAAGTCTATGATACTATTGTCTGATTTCTCATAGAACTCTTAGCACTAGTAAATTTTATTTATCTCTTCATGAAGGATATCAATAGTTGCAGCTATTTGCTCCTCAGTATGCAAAGCCGATAAAAAGAATCTTAATCTTGCTGCATTTTCATCTACTGCAGGATATACAATAGGCATAACATTAATGTTTCTCATCAGTAATGCATGGGAAAGCTTGAGACACTTCTCAGAATCCCCTAAAATGATTGGTATTATTGGAGTATCCTCACTTGGTCCAGTATCAAATCCCTTTTCCTTAGCTAATTTCAAGAAAAGTCGTCCGTTATGATTCAACTTTTCCACAAGGCCCGGATTGGCCTTGAGTTCACTCAATGCAGTAAGGGCCGCAGCCGTGTTTGGAGGTGAAATTCCCACACTAAAAATGAAACCAGGAGCAGTATATTTTAAGTACTCTATTAATTCTTTGCTGCCTGCTATATACCCACCACAGCTAGCTAAGGATTTACTTAAAGTTCCCATCCATAAATCCACATCCGAAGGGTCAATTTCACAATATTCACCTACTCCTTTACCACTCTTTCCAATGGTCCCCAAGGAGTGTGCTTCATCAACCATCAACAATGCATTGTGTCTCTTTTTAACTTCAATAAATTCAGGCAAATGGGCAATATCTCCATCCATACTGTATACCCCTTCTACTACTATTAGAACCCGTCTATAATTGGGACGCAGTATAGTGAGAATTTCATCTAAAGCTTTCCAATCATTATGGGGAAATGGCCTTCTAGCTGCCCCTGACATCAAGCATCCCTGAACAACGCTATTATGAATAAGAGAATCATGGATAATAATGTCATTTTCTCCAACTAGATGACCTATAGTGCTCACATTTGTGGTATATCCTCCTACGTAGACAATACTATCCTCTACCCCTAAGAAGTTAGCTATTTCTTGTTCTAGCTCCCTATGTAATGGAATTTCCCCCGATAGGAGACGACTTCCTGAAACTGAGGTTCCAAAACGTTTAAGGGCTTGTACAGTATCATCAACCACTTGGTTATTTCCATTTAACCCTAGATAGTTATAGGTAGAATAATTAATCATTGCATTTCCATCGATATTTATAACATCCTTAGCTATCTCTTGATTTACTTTAAAATAAGGATTGCTTCCCCCTATACCAACCAATCTCTCCTTAAGGCCCAAATATTCAGGAAATAAGTTGAATTGCCATGTGCTGTCCCTATCTGAAGCAGGAGTACTCTGTTGGTATTGCAGCTCACTACTAGCTCCCTCCTCTCCATGCTGAATAATAAAGTCCTTCTTCAACTCTTCCAGAATAAAGGTTTCAAGATCCTGTACAGTTTTCTCCTCATTGTATACTTTTACAAAAAAGTCACGGGAAACACTTTTCAGAGATGGGAACTCTTTAATAAGCTGGGATACTAAGTCCCCTGCCATGATAGAATCAAAACCTAAATCATTTAGCATACTGTATGTAGGTCTTATCTCCTTTACTGGATATGCAGTAATCTTTGATAAAATATTGAGTATAATATTTCTAACTGTCTCGGCACTCATTGTCCCTTGATAATCCTTACCAGCTAGAGCCTGCTCCCCATAGGCCCTATATTCTTGAACAGTCTCCTCTACCATAACCTTGGGCTTAAAACTATTCATATTTGGCAATGGGGAAGATGGCTCCTGGTCCAACATTATGGTGGCCACCATTTCACTTTGTTGCTTGATTAATGCGGTCTGTTCTCTCAGTAAGTCAATAACATCTTTTTTATAACTACTATCCATTTCCAAGCTCCTTTCTTCTCTATTAACTGTTTTTTGAGTAACTTCAAACCAATAGGGCTGACGGTCAAAGGGATATGTAGGTAAGATTACTTTATTACCTCCTCCCAGCGACTTCCCTAAAACTTCCCAGCAGAAATCAAATCCATGACTGTAAAGCTGAGATATAGGATAAAGTATATCTCTCCATGTGGATGAGTTATACATAAGAGACGGTAAGACAACATGACCGGGCCTTAGTACTCTCCTTAGTAATCCATACAATGAGTCTGAATTACTTACTGCTAAATAAGAATCTATTCCCTGGGACATAAGATAGTTAATACCTGTGCTAATTGACGTGAGCTTTAATTTATGGGTTAACCACTGTACAGTATTAACATCCTCTTCTGTAACATACTTTTCATATACTTGGGACATAAATGGAATCTGCGGTGATTTAATCTCTATGGCTTCTACATTACTCTTATCACAAATGTATTTTATAAATGGAGATGGTAGGGATCTAACCTCGGGCAATTTATAAAATATTATCCCAAATTTATCAAGGTATTCAATAACTTTACTGATACCATCGCTGCTCCCCGAAACGAAAATATACTCAAGGTCAGAATCCTCAGTTACACTTATATCTGAATATCCTCTAAGCTCATCCATTACATTATCTTCCTTCAGTGGAAAAATGACAATGCTATCCTTTGTTGTAAATGAATCTACCATTTCAGTATATACAAGAACCATTTTTAAGGCATCTTTAATATCCAGCATTCCAGAAACACATGCAGCTACATATTCACCAACACCATAACTAGTTACTACACTAGGTGTAATTCCCCATGACATCCATAATTGAGCTAAGGCATACTCAAAAACAAAGGTACATATTTCCCTCAGCATATAATTATCCTTCTCATAACTATTACTACAGATATAATCCACCATGGCAAAATCCATATCTTCGTGAACTATGCCTTGGCATAAATCAACAGCCTCTTTAAATACTTTAAATCTGTTATAGAGTTCCTCTCCTACACCCGTCCCATAGAAGTACTTCCCTGAAAATACAAAGGCTAGTTTCTTAGAGGGCGAGGGCAAAGAGTTCTCTTCTATCTTTAATTCATTTAAATAGTTATCTAAATTTTGCCCCATAGTTTCAAGGCAGCTAGCAACAAATCCTGCTCGATACTGGAAATGATTCCTTCCAACATTGGAGCTGTAACAAATGTCCCCTAGGGCATGCTCTTGATTGTTCTTTAAATACTCACTATAGGTATTAATTAATGCAACTAGGTCTTTTTCTCTCTTGGCAGACAGGAAAAGGATGCTAAGGTCATCTTCATGGTTATTTGAAGATACTTTGTACTTTATTGGTGCTTCCTGTAAAACGACATGGGAATTCGTTCCACCAAAACCAAAGGAGCTTACGCTGGCAAAGCGAGATGAAGCACTGCGATCCCAAGACTCTACTGCTGTTGGAATTTTAAATATAGATTCATCCATCAGAATATATGGATTTAGTTTTTTAAAATGCAAGTTAGGGGGTACCTGCTTTTTCTGTAAGCACAAAGCTGTTTTTATAACTCCCGCAATCCCTGCCGCAGATTCAAGATGCCCTATATTTGTTTTGACCGAGCCTATCATGCAGGTATTACTCTTATCTCTACCCCTACTAAATATTTCAGCTAAATTATTAAGTTCTATAGGGTCTCCCAGCTTAGTTCCCGTTCCATGGGCCTCAACATAGGAGATATCCACTGCACTTATACCGGCATTTTTAATAGCCTGATTAATTACTTGCCTTTGAGCAAGGCCATTAGGTGCTGTTAAGCCATTACTTTTTCCATCCTGATTGACATGGGAACCTTTGATAACTGCTATAATGTTATCTCTGTCTTCAATGGCCTTTGAAAGTTTTTTAAGTATTACAACGCCACAGCCTTCTCCTCTTACATATCCATTGGCACTGGCATCAAACGTCTTACAACGTCCATCCTCCGACAGCATATTGGCATTTGAAAAGGCCTGGGATAACTCCTGTAAAAGGAGAATATTAACCCCACCTGCAATAGCCATGTCTGACTCACCTCTTCTGATGCTTTCACATGCATAGTGGGTGGACACCAGGGATGAGGAGCACGCCGTATCAATAGCTAAGCTTGGTCCCCTGAGATTAAATAGGTATGATATTCTATTTGCAGCAATGGATAGAGAATTACCTGTTCCAGTAAAAATATTTAATGATTCATCCTTATCTAGTAGAAACTTACTATAATCATTGCTTGAAATACCAATAAATACACCTGTCTTTGTTTCATTTATAGTACGTAAAGGTATACCGGCATTTTCTAAAGCTTCCCATGTAACCTCTAGTAAAATACGCTGCTGAGGGTCCATACGCATTGCTTCTTTAGGGCTAATGGAAAAGAACTGTGGATCGAAGTCTTCAATATTGTTAATGAATCCTCCTATTTTACCGCTTCCCTTTTCATTAAAGGGTATTAGTTTCTTCCTTTCCTCAGAAATAGTGGAAATAGCATCTATACCATGGCTAAGCTGCTCCCAAAAAGATTCCACATTATTGGCTCCCCCGGGTAAACGGCATCCCATCCCAATAATAGCTATAGGCTCATTTTCATATGTGACAGAAGTATTCTCTTTCCTACTATCTATGGTCGTGGTAGTTTCTGATAAATACCCAGACAAGGCATCGATTGTTGGATAATCCCAGATAATAGAAGGGGAATAGGTATTATCTAACTTTTCCTCCAATATGCCTATAAGCCTTTCCGAACGAAGGGAATCCATTCCAAATTCTGATAGGGGCATATTACAATCAATTTCCTCTACTTCTTTATTAATTAACTTTGCAATTTCCCTTCTCAATATATTTCTTATATCTTCCCTGTTCCTATAAGAGGTATGGCCTTGACTTTCTTTTTCACTGGGTTTTTCTTCTAATTCATTTCTCTTTAAAGAATCCTTAGTAGAAAGCTTCCTTTCCTCTTGTGTTAAACTATTTTCGTAATCATCCCTTAGTTTAAAACGTTGTACCTTGCCGCTAGTAGTTTTAGGAATTTTTTTGACAGGTACAATGTTGTGAACTTGAATACCAAGGCTCTTATTTATACGTTCACGAATCTCTAGGGATAGTTGGTTAAATTGGCTGTCATCCTTCTTTTTAAACAGCACAAAAATGACTAACTCCTCTTCCCCAACATCATGGTCAAAAACTCCTACAGCAACAGCCTTACCAGTTTCAGCTCCAGGAATGTTTTCTATAATACGCTCTATATCGTGGGAGTAGTAATTTTGACCATTAACAAATATTACATCCTTAGCTCTACCTGTTATATATAATCTATTATCCTTAATTAATCCCAAGTCCCCAGTATTCAACCATCCATCGGGTAGTATTACTTTATTAGTGGCTTTTTCGTTGTTATAATATCCTCTAGTAACATTTTCACCTCTAATCTCAATATGCCCAATATGCTCAGATGGAAGTATGTTACCCTCACTATCTGTAATTCTTAATTCGTTACATGGCAAAGGATAACCTAAATCTACTAAATCAACCCCATCTTCATGGTCTAAGGGCACTATTTTCTCACCTGGCCCTAGGTGTTCACGATCAATAACTATGGACTGAGCTATTTCCTCAACTGGAGGGAAAGCCACTCCTAGGGTTCCTTCTGCTAGGCCGTAAACGGGAAATATAGAATTTTTCTTTAAACCATAGGGACCCATTTCATCTAAGAATTGATTACATAATTTAATGGATATAGGCTCTGCACCATTAACTATTACCCGAACACAGGACAAGTCAAGGTTACATTCCTTTCTCTTTTTGAAAAAGGTTAAGAAGTATTTATATCCAAAATTAGGCGAAGCAGTAAATGTGGCTCTATACTCCGTAACTTTTTCTAGCCAAAGTGTTGGTTTTCGTATAAATAGGCTGGTGGGAATAATATGTTGGTCTAATCCCATTAATAGAGGAACAAGATGAAATCCAATTAATCCCATATCATGGGTAAGGGGCATCCAACTAAGGAAGGTGTCCTCATGGGTTATTTCAGCTCCATCAATCATTGAATTTATATTGCTTATTAGGTTCCCATGGGTAACGATTACTCCCTTTGGTGTTCCTGTGGAACCTGATGAAAACTGAATAAATGCGATTTGGTCAGAAGGGATATTATCTTCTATATCAATATGGGAATCATTGCTTTCTTTCCCATAAGCCTTAGAATCAAAGATAATATTCTTAGATTTGAATTGAACTTTCATTTCAAGAATTTTATTTTCTTCGGTAAATTTTATAATTCTTTCAAGGGCATTCTTCGATGTCATTAAGTATGGATTATTTAGAGTCTCCCATATCCTTATCAGTTTTAAGCGGTGTTCCGAGTTATTACCCACCGAGACTGGAACAGGAATAAATCCTCCTAGAATACAGGCCCAAAAAGCAATTAGAAATTCATCGGGTTTCTCCAATTGAAGTAAAATCTCATCACCTTTCTTAATTCCTCGCTCCTTCATAGTTAACAATAAGTAACATGCATTAGCATATATTTTTTTATAAGAGACATGTAAATCATCTTTACCCGTAATAAAAGTTATCTCTTTGTTGGAATTCAAGCCCTGATACTTCAATACCTGTACAAAATTTTCAAACTTAACCATGATAATTCACAATCCTTTCATTATTAAATATTATGTAAAAATATACACTACTGAAAAGATAAATTATAATATACACTTTTTTCTATGAGGACCCATATAATTTTCTTTAACATCCTTCTAAAATATCTTAGTATTAATTGTCAATGATTCTACTATCCATTTTCCTAAAAACTATTCTTGTGTTTATAAGCATCTTTCCCCACCTTCCATAGAATATGATAATTTTATAACAATATTGCCTCCAGCCTATAAAATACATGATAAAATCTAGGGTAAATAAATGATTTCCCCATACTTTCAGTCAGAATTTTTACAAAACCATGTTGATGTTATACACCTATTTCATCTATAATCTATATAGTTTTGTAATTTATTGGTATTTTTTCACTTCTTTATAATCATTTTGGATTTATAGGCAGTATAGCAAATTGGTCTTCAACTATACTTAACAGAGATAATTATGGGTAGGGAAAAATTTATTTTTGATAAAGAATCATTTACTGAATAAAAAATAACTATCAATATTTTCTCTATATCTTATCTAAATACTATAGACTTAAATTTTCCTCTCATAAGATATTATTAAAGTTAGAAGCAATGAGAAGCTTGAAAGATATATAATAATGCCACTTTAAAAATCAGGAAATTTTTCTGAAAAAATCTACAATCTTTCATTATTTTAGGAAATTTTATATTTAATCAATACAAAATAAAGTGTAACATAAAAAGTGTAAAAAGCATGTCTAACCATGTCGTTTTTTTAAAAAAAATAACGTTTTTGAAAAAATTTTATTTTTTTTCTTGGAGAAAAACGTCAAATTTTGTAATAAAAAACAATATTTTTATCTTAACATTAAATGCCTTTAAAACTAAAGAGTCTTATTTTTTACATATAATGTAATAAATAAGACTCTTTTTGGTATAAACCTAGATTGCATAATTACTTTTTTTGACAAATACTAAATTTTAAAACTTTAATGCCACATTTTATAAGAAAAATGATTTCTCTCTTTGCAGAATCAGGAATCTTAAAAATCAATAAAATATTTTCTCGAAAACAAAAAACACCTGGTCTAAGCCTAACCAAGTGCTATTTCTCCAATATCCTTCCTATATTGCTTTCCTTCAAAATCAATTTTATCAATATCCCTGTAAACTATTTCTCTAGCCATATTTATAGTATCAGCTGTAACTACTACCCCAAGGACTCTACCACCATTTGTAACTATCCTACCATCTTGAAGCCTAGTTCCTCCATGAAATACTATGGATTCTTTTATGCTTTCAAGACCCTTTATGGCCTTACCTTTTTCATATTTTTCTGGATAGCCATGTGAAGCCAATATTACACAAACTGCTTTTTTATTAGACCACCTTATATCCTGATCCCTTAGCCTTCCCTCTAATATAGCCTCAATAATTTCAACCAGGTCCGTTTCCAGCCTCGAAAGCACTACCTGTGTTTCTGGGTCCCCAAATCTTGTGTTGAACTCCAGCACCTTTGGCTCTCCATCCTTAATCATAAATCCTATAAATAATATTCCCCTGTAATTTAATCCATCGGCTTTAATTCCTTGAGCAAAGGGCTTTAACACTTTATTATGGGCCTTTTCTTTTATATCGCCCTTATATATTACACTTGGGGAATAGGTTCCCATCCCCCCCGTATTTGGCCCCTTATCTCCATCAAAGGCCTTTTTGTAATCCTGGGCACTAACCATCGGTACTATTGTCTCTCCATCTACAAAGCAAAGGATAGAAGCTTCTACTCCATCTATAAATTCTTCTATAACTACCTTTATACCAGCATCTCCAAACTTTCTATCCCTCATTATCATATTTAATGCTTCAAGGGCTTCCTTCTCATTTTGTGCAATAATTACTCCTTTTCCCGCGGCAAGGCCATCTGCCTTTATTACCATGGGAAATCCATAGATTCCAATATCACTTATTGCTTCATCCATATTAGTATATTCTTTGTACCTTGCAGTAGGAATATTATGTCTTACCATAAAATCCTTTGCAAAGGCCTTACTTCCTTCAAGCTGGGCACATTTCTTATTAGGTCCAAATATTCTTAGTCCCTCTTCCATAAACCTATCTACTATTCCCTCTACTAGAGGGGTCTCAGGTCCCACCACTGTTAAGTCTATTTCCTTCTCCAGGGCAAAGCTCAATAAAAGTTCTATATCCTCAGCCCTTATATTAACTAATTCCGCCATATTACCTATTCCTGCATTTCCAGGAGCACAATATATCTTCTCTACCCTTGGACTTTGGGAAATTTTCCATACTAAAGTATGCTCCCGTCCACCACTGCCGATAACAAGGACTTTCATCTTTTACTCACCCCACATTAATGTTTAAAATGTCTCATTCCTGTAAAGACCATGGCTATTCCATATTTATTCGCAGTATCAACTGATTCCTGGTCCCTGATGGAACCCCCAGGTTGAATTATAGCTGTTATTCCCGCCTTGGCTGCTGCCTCAACACAGTCTGAAAAGGGGAAGAATGCATCGGATGCCATTACACTTCCTTTAACCTCCACAAGGGCCTGTCTTATTGAGTTTTCAACTGACCAAATTCTATTTACCTGACCGGGACCTATGCCTAGGGTTTGTCTATCTCTAGCTAATACTATGCCATTGGACTTAACATGCTTACATACCTTCCAGGCAAATTTTAAATCTTCCATTTCCTTTTCAGTAGGGATTCTTTCTGTAACTACCTCAAGCTCATCCTTATACAACTTAGAATTTAAGTTTTGAAGGAGTATTCCTCCATTTACCCTTTTAATATCTAAAGCATCCTCACCCTGTTTTCTATCTATACCTTCCAATTTTAAAAGTCTAATGTTTTTCTTAGATTTAAGGACCCTAAGGGCATCTTCATCGAAATCCGGTGCTATGACTATTTCAACAAATATTTTATTTATTTCCTCAGCGGTTCTATAGTCTATACTTCTGTTGGCAGCTACTATTCCTCCAAAAATCGATTTCGGGTCACACTCGTAGGCCTTCATATAGGCATCATATATATCATATCCACTGCCTACACCACATGGATTTGTATGCTTTACACCCACCACAGTAGGCTCCTTATATTCCTTTAAAAGCTCTAAAGCTCCGTTTGTATCGTTTATATTATTGAAGGACAGTTCTTTTCCGTGGAGCTGAACAGCACTCACTAGGGCACCTTCATTCTTTTCTATTTCCCTATAGAATGAAGCTTTTTGATGGGGATTTTCTCCATATCTTAAGTCACTTACCTTTTCATAGGTAAGGGTTAAAATTTCAGGAAATTCCCTATCCCCTAATTTGCTTCTAAGGTAGGTTGAAATAAGAGTATCGTAATGGGAGGTATGTTCAAATACCTTTAAGGCTAGTTCATACTTAGTCTTGTAGGATACAACACCACCATTTTCATTTAATTCATCTATTACCCTATTATAATCCCTTGGATCAGTTACTACGGCAACATCATTGAAGTTCTTTGCCCCTGATCTAAGCATGGTTGGACCACCTATATCAATATTTTCTATAGCTTCATCAAGTTCTACATTTTCTTTAGTAATGGTTTCCTTAAAGGGATATAGATTTATGACCAATAGATCTATGGGCTTAATATTTAATTCCCTTAACTGCTTCATATGGTCTTCCTTATCTCTTACTGCAAGTATTCCACCGTGGATAAGAGGATGCAGGGTTTTTACCCTTCCATCTAGACATTCTGGAAATCCTGTAATATCAGATACCTTGGTGACCTCCAGGCCATTTTCTATTAATTTTTTGGCAGTTCCACCGGTAGAAATAATTTCTACCCCTAAATCACTTAGACTCCTAGCAAATTCTACAATCCCTCTTTTATCTGATACGCTTATTAAAGCTCTCTTTATCATTAAAAATGTTACCTCCTTTTTTGACCTATAGGTCTATCCATGGACTCTATGAAGTGTGTCAAGAAATTTGCCAAGGCAAAATAATTATCTATAAATCCTCTCAATCTACATCTAGGCTCTAATCTCCATCTACTATTATAACTTTCCTTCCTTGAACCTCAAGTCTATCTTGACAAAACATCTGTACCGCAAGGGGCAAAAGCTCATGTTCTACTTTTAAAACCTTCTTTGATAGGGTTTGTACAGTGTCACCAAAGTCTACTTCCACAGCTTTTTGAAGTATAATGGGGCCTGTGTCGGTCCCCTCATCTACAAAATGTACTGTAGCTCCAGTCAATTTTACTCCATAGTCTAAAACAGCTTTATGAACTCTTTCACCATAGAACCCCTTACCACAAAAGCTTGGGATAAGGGAAGGATGAATATTTATAATTCTATTTCTGTAAAGCTTAACTATTTTTTCATTTAATATATTCATGTATCCAGCAAGGACTATCAAATCTATTCCTTTCTCACCTAATACTTCAATAAGTCTATTATTTCTTTTATCTATATTTGGAAATCTATCCTTTCCTATATAAATCCCTTCAATACCATGTTTTTCCCCTCGCTCCAAGGCATAGGCATCCCTACTACTAGAAATAACAACTTCTATCTTTCCATTAATCCTTCCATTTTCAATATTATCCATTATTGCTTGAAGATTGCTTCCCCTACCCGATACTAAAACGGCAATTTTCTTTATGGGCATAGCTTCACCCCATCTATCCCCCTAAGAACCCTACCGATTTTATAGGCCCTTTCTCCACTGGCTTCAATAAGGTCTACTATATCGTCGGCCTCACCTTGGGATACAACAAATAGATATCCTATTCCCATGTTAAAGGTCTTAAACATTTCATCTATATGGACATCTCCATATTTCTGTATTATTTCAAATATGGGCAAGACCTCCCAGCTTCCTAGATTAATCTCTACTCCTAAACTCTGGGGAACAATTCTCGGAATATTTTCATAGAAGCCTCCCCCCGTTATATGACACATACCCCTTACTTCATATTTTTCCAGTACCTTCATAACTATATCAACGTATATCCTTGTAGGTTTCAACAGGGCTTCCCCTAATGTCTCTCCCAATTCTTTAAGGTATTTATCTAAACCGTATCCTAGTTTGTCAAAAAACAACTTCCTTACCAGGGAATATCCATTGGAGTGAATCCCACTTGAAGGTAATCCTATAACTATATCTCCCTCTTCTATCTTACTTCCATCTATAATCTTATCCTTGTCTACTATGCCCACGCTAAAACCAGCCATGTCATATTCCCCATCACCATAGAATCCCGGCATTTCAGCAGTTTCTCCACCTATTAAGGCACAACCGGCCCTTATACAGCCCTGGGAAATACCCTTAACTATGTCTGCAATCTTTTCAGCTTTTAATTTTCCCGTTGCCACATAGTCTAAAAAAAATAGGGGCTTTGCTCCCTGGCAGAGAATGTCATTTACACACATTGCTACCAGGTCAATACCTATCGTATGGTGTTTATCCATCATAAATGCAATCTTTAGCTTCGTTCCAACTCCATCGGTTCCCGAAACCAATACGGGAGCCTTATAATCCTTTATATCCAGTTCAAAGAGTCCACCAAATCCACCTAAGTCCAATAAAACATTTTTAGTAAATGTACTTTTTACATAACTCTTCATTAAATCTACTGCCCTAGCACCTTCTTCAATATTTACTCCTGAATTACTATAGGTTAGCTTTTCACCCATGCCACGGTCACCTCGAATAAAAGATTAGGTTTAGGGTCTAAAGGTAAGGCCCTAATAACCCCTTTTTACTTTTTCTCAAAAAGATATTTATTTCCAGAGTTTGGAACATCCATAGGGTAGTTCCCACAAAAACAGGCTGTACAAAGTCTTTCGTCATCCATATCAATGGATTTTACAAGACCTTCAACGCTTAAATATCCTAAGCTATCAACTCCTATGGACTCCCTTATCTCCTCTACTGAATGGATTGCCCCTATAAGCTGCTTTCTCGTTGGGGTATCTATACCAAAGTAACAGGAATGCTTTACGGGAGGCGAGCTTACTCTTAAATGTACTTCCTTAGCCCCTGCCTTCCTTAGCATATCCACAATTCTTTTACTTGTAGTTCCCCTAACTATGGAATCATCAATTAAAATCAGCCTTTTTCCCTCTACATTTTCCCTCAATACGCTAAGCTTCAGTTTAACCATAAGCTCCCTCATCCTTTGGTCGGGCTGAATGAAGGTTCTCCCTAGATATTTGTTCTTTAGTAATCCCTGCCTGTAGGGAATTCCCGATTCTTCAGCATAACCTATGGCCGCAACTGTACCAGAGTCCGGTACTGCCATAACTATATCTCCATGGACTGGATGCTCCCTAGCGAGGATTTTCCCAGCCTCTATTCTACTTCTATATACGCTTTGTCCATCTAGAACGCTGTCGGGCCTAGCAAAGTATACAAATTCAAAGGAGCAAAGGGCTTTTTGCTTTCCTTCATCATAGATTATTGATTCTATGCCGTTATCATCTATTATAACTATTTCACCAGGCTTTACATCCCTTACAAAATCTGCTCCCACAACATCTAAGGCACAGCTCTCCGACGATAGGACATATCCACCATCGAAGCTGCCAATACATAGAGGTCTTAACCCATGGGGGTCTCTGACACCAATAAGCTTACCCTCACAGATTATATTAAGGGCAAAGGCTCCTCTTATTTCCTTTGCGGCTCTAACTATGGCTTCCTTAAACCCAAGACTATAGTTTTTAGCTATTAGATTAGCTATTACTTCACTGTCTATGGAGGTTTGAAATATTGATCCCCTGTCCTCTAATTCATCCCTAATTCTACCGGCATTGACCAAATTTCCGTTATGGGCAAGGGCTATTGACCCACCCTTATATTGAACAACTAAGGGCTGAGCATTGGTTACATAGCTCTCTCCCGTTGTAGAATACCTTACATGGCCAATTCCTATATTACCCTCTAATCTATTTAATATCGTATCATTAAATACTTCTCTAACTAGTCCCATCTCTTTATAATAATGAATTCTTCCATCATTATATGCTGCTATTCCAGCACTTTCCTGGCCCCTGTGCTGTAAAGTTATAAGTCCAAAGTATATCATTTGAGATAGGTTTTTAATCTTAGTTGAATATATTCCAAATAATCCACATTCTTCCCTTAGCTTGTCGAAATCAAAATTATCACAGGACATGTCATTTTTCCCCTCCGTCTTATATTACTGTAATCTTTTCAATACTTCCTCATAAGCTGATTCCACATCTCCTAAATCTCTTCTGAATCTATCCTTATCAAGCTTCTTATCGGTCTGTGCATCCCATAATCTACAGGTATCGGGAGAAATCTCATCTGCAAGTATTACTTCTCCATCGTGTAAGCCAAATTCTATCTTAAAATCTATAAGTTTAATATTTCTCTCACTAAAAAATTCTACCATTATGTCATTAATTTTCATTGCATATTCCTTAACCTTTTTAACCTGCTCATCGGTGGCAAGGTCTATGGCTTTTATATGATATTCATTAATCATGGGGTCTCCTAGCTCATCCTTCTTATAGCAAAATTCTAAAACTGGAAGCTTCATTACGGCCCCTTCCTCAAGGCCTAATCTCTTTGCTAAGGAACCCGCTGCTACATTCCTGATAATGACCTCTAGTGGAATTATTTCCACATGCTTTACTAACATCTCTCTATCACTTAATAATTCTATAAAGTGGGTAGGTATTCCCCTTTCTTCTAGCAGCTTAAACAGTAAAGCAGATACCCTATTATTAATGATTCCCTTCCCTACTATTTTTCCCTTTTTAACTCCATTAAATGCCGTTGCATCATCCTTATACTCTATTATATACTTTTTCTCATCCTCAGTTCTAAAAACCTTTTTCGCCTTACCCTCATATAACATCTCTTTTTTCAACATTGTTTACCCTCCTAGGTAAATATTAGGTTTCTACATTTGAGCTTTCTTCAGCTACTTTGACATATTTTTTAAGTATTCCATATAGCCCATCTCTTCTAGCTGATTTCCTTTGGATTTCACTTGTTTTTCTAACTCTACCTTATATTCCTTAACCCTATCCCTAATCCTTGCTTCCTTTACACCCAATATTTGTGCCGCAAGGATACCAGCATTTTTAGCCCCATTTATTGCTACAGTAGCAACGGGAACTCCACCGGGCATCTGAACAATTGAGAGAAGGGAATCAGTTCCGTTTAGAGTCGATGTTTTTATTGGTACACCTATAACGGGAAGCTCTGTAATGGAAGCAATCATACCGGGAAGATGGGCAGCTCCACCTGCTCCAGCAATTATAACATCTAGACCCCTATCTCTAGCACTACTTCCGTATTCAAATAGTTTTTGAGGAGTCCTATGGGCTGAAACTATGGTCAATTCGTAGTCTATACCAAAGCTATCTAACACCTTTGCCCCTTCACTCATAACTGGTAAATCTGAATCACTACCCATAATAATTCCAACTAAGGGCTTTTTATTCTCCATGACTAACCTCCTTAGATAGGGCCTTTAAAGTTTTCTTAACTCTATTGGCCTTTTCAATAGCTTTATCAATTTCTTTATCGATAATCGTAACATGACCCATCTTTCTATAGGGCCTCGTTTCCTTTTTACCATAGATGTGGATATTAACCCCGGGAATCTCCAAGGATTTATCGATTCCCGCATAATCTGGGATTCCACGATGCTCCTTATCCCCTAAAATATTTATTACTACCGTAGGAATTACCAGCTCCGTTGAGCCAAGGGGTAAACCCATTATGCATCTTATATGCTGCTCAAACTGAGAGGTAACGCATCCCTCAATTGAATAATGTCCTGAATTATGAACTCTTGGAGCAATTTCATTAACTAGAACCCTATTATCCTTTGTAAGAAACATCTCAATTGCAAAAACTCCCACACCATCTAAAGCCTTTACACAGTCTATTCCAATTTCCGATGCCCTTTTATAAATATTTTCATCTACCCTGGCAGGGGCTATAATCATGTCACAGATATTTTCCTCTTCATCAAAGACCATTTCAACCAATGGATAGGTTGCTATTTCACCCTTTCTATTCCTTGCAACTATTATTGCCAACTCCTTGTCAAAATCAATATATTCTTCAAGGAAGGACTCTGTTTTTAATCTGTTTTCTACGTCTTCTTTGTTTTTTATAACGTAAACTCCTCTACCGTCATAGCCTCCCCTACATGCTTTTTGAACAACGGGAAAGCCAAACCTCTCACTTATTACCCTATCTTCGTCAATCATGTGCCAGTCACTGGTAGGAATATTAAATTTATTGAGGAATTCTTTTTGCTTAGACTTGTCCTTAATGATTTCTAAAACCCTGGAAGCCGGAAAAATGCTTTTACCAGCTTCTTCAAGCTTTTTTAGTATCTCCGTATTTATATGCTCAATCTCAAAGGTGGTTATATCGCATTGATTAACTAGTTCTTCAATTTTCTCTCCATTATTTAGGTCAGCAAGGATTTGTTGGTCAGCTATTTGGCCCGCCGGTGAATCAGGTGTGGGGTCCAATATAATGACGTAGAGTCCCATTTTTTTGGCCTCCTGTACTATCATTTTGCCCAACTGCCCTCCACCTATAATTCCAATTTTAAAATCAATAAATTTTTTCAAATTTATCACTCTCCAATTAAATCTTAACAAAGAGAAATTTCTTCGTCAATGATTTATACGTATATTTTTTATATATTTCAATTTTATAGTTCGTATCTATTTGAACTATGAAATTAATTATTCCAACATTGTCCATATATTCTTTTTGGATTTTTATTTTTAAAACCTTATCTAAAAAGGGTTGTACCCATTTCTATGCAAAATATCTTATTCCAGCTTCAAACAGTTTTTGTTCTTTATTTCCTAGTATGTTTTTACATATATCTTTACCTACTCTTTCGGAATGGCCCATCTTCCCAAGAATTCTTCCATCGGGACTGGTTATTGCTTCAACTGCATCCAGTGAACCGTTGGGATTGAATTCACCATCATAGCTTGGATTCCCATCAAAATCTACATACTGTGTTGCTATCTGACCATTTTCTATAAGCTCATTCATTACTTCCTCGCTGGCTACAAACCTTCCCTCACCGTGGGATATTGCTATTCTATGGACATCTCCAACCTCAACATTATTTAACCAAGGAGAAAGGTTAGATACCACCCTAGTCATAGACATACATGAAACGTGACGACCTATCTTATTAAAGGTCAGGGTTGGACACCCTTCATCCATATCCCTGATTTCTCCATAGGGAAGTAACCCCAGCTTAATAAGGGCCTGAAATCCATTACATATGCCCAGAATTAGTCCATCTCTGTTCTTTATCAGGTCCATAACAGCTTCCTCCACCCGGGGATTCCTAAATACGGCTGCAATAAATTTTCCGGAGCCATCGGGCTCATCGCCAGCACTAAAGCCTCCAGGCAAGGCTATAATTTGAGAACTATTGATTTTCTCTACCATTTTTTCGATGGATTTTTCAATATCAACTGGGGTCAGATTATTAAGTACAAAGGTTTCTTCTATGCCTCCTGCCTTCTCAAAGGCCCTTGCCGTATCATACTCACAATTTGTGCCTGGAAATACAGGTATAAAAACCCTGGGTTTTGCTATCTTTATAGATGACTTAATTCTACTGCCCCCTTCATACGATATTTTTCTAGGTGTTCCAGCTTCATCTTCTTTAATTATGAAAATATCCTTTAATGGCTCTCTCCAAGCTCCTAGTGCTTCTTCTAAATCAATGCTTACTCCATTTACATCTATAGTTTTTTTCCTTTGAGTTTTACCTAAAATTTTATATTCTACTCCCTCTAATAGATGCTCTATATCTTCATTACTTTCTATTTCTACAATCATGGACCCATAATCGGCCTTGAACAACTGACTTATTTCCATTTCCTTAAGGACAGCACCTATTTTATTTCCAAAGGCCATTTTTGAGATAGCCGACCCTATGCCACCAACCCTTACAGCTCCAGCAGAGAGTATTTTCCCATCTTGAATAAGCTTATATATTCTCGAATAATTCCTATCAAGCCCCTGAAAATCCGGTATATTTCTTTCATCCTTCTTAAGGGGAATTAATACTATATTGCTGCTTGCTTTTTTAAATTCTGGAGATATTACCCTTCTACTGTCCGCCGTATTTACGGCAAAGGACACCAGGGTAGGAGGAACGTTTAAATCCTTAAAAGTTCCCGACATGCTGTCTTTACCTCCAATGGCCGGTATATCCAGTTTCTTTTGAACGTAAAAGGCTCCAAGGAGGGCACTAAAGGGTTTACCCCATTTTTCCCTGTTACTGCCAAGCTTTTCAAAGTATTCTTGTAGAGTCAATCTTATCTTTTTATAGTCTCCTCCAAGGGCTACAACTTTAGAAATCGATTCGATTACTGCATACATGGCACCATGGAAGGGACTCCATTTAGCAAGTCTTGGATTATAGCCATGGGTCATTATTGTACAGGTGTTAGTTTCTCCACTGAGTACCGGTATTTTGCATACCATTCCCTCGGTAGGTGTCAATGAATATTTCCCCCCAAAGGGCATGAGTACCGTTCCAGCACCGACCGTGCTGTCGAATCTTTCCACCAATCCTTTTTGATTGCAACATTCAGAGCCTTTAGATTCTCCATCCACGCCTCTAAGAGGTCTTTATTCTTATATAAATCAGTTGTCCTTTGGAAATAGTTATCCTCCCTTGAGGGATGGACTACCCTTGCTGCTGTCCTCTGTTTAACACCATTGGTATTTCAGAAATCCCTGCTTATATCTAATATGATCTTACCCTGCCATTTCATTATAAGTCTGCCGGTATCGGTTACCCTGGCCACCAAGGCAGCTTCTAAGTTTTCTTCATGGGTAAGCTCTTTGAATCTATCTAAATCATCTTTATCTATTACCACCGCCATACGTTCTTGGGATTCGGATATAGCAAGCTCTGTCCCATCTAAGCCCTCATATTTTT
>JAKSBP010000443.1 GCA_022361035.1 Clostridia bacterium | reverse complement strand
GTTGTCAACAACCCCGTCCCCTTGTTGTTTTTTTGAAAATGAAGAAAGGTCACATTCGAAGCTACATGACCTTATGTTAGAAATTACATATTTGATTTTAACATCAAGCGAACTTCCATGATAATCTTTCCAAGTACATTCTTTCCTGTTCCATTTAAACCACAACCCCAATAATAATCTCCGGTTGTCTGTTCAATTATTTCTGCATCTCCTGTAGCAATAAGTATTTCTCTTATTTCATTATGTGTTGTAAATTTTTTAAAAACTGCTTTTTTCATGATTTCATCTTTCACTTCTTCCCAATCTTCTCGCAAAGGTTTTGTCCTATCACGTCCCATTATTGCTGCATCCATAGGTGTTTTTGCAAGTCGTATCTCTTCCTCATACTCAGTGCCAGCAAACTTTTGAGCCTGAAAGTAATGCTCACTTGTTTTCCAATATTTATCATCAAGCTCGAATCCATGCTTTGAAAAATTTGAAAAACATCCATAAGATTCATTAACCCTATAAAACCTAATTTCCATATGTAAATATCACCTTTCTTACATATCACTTCATAAATTTTTGCTATTTTATTATGCTCTTTACCCATTTATCATAAAACTCTGACTGTTCATCAATACCCACAAAACTTACCCCTTCATCACAGTCAAAAATATCAACTATATCTGTTTTTCTTGCTTGCTGCCCAATATATAACTTGTATGCCATACGTCCACTTCCCATAGATAACTGCATTGGAGATGGATGTACGTTCTTAGCACAACCATTACACATGATTTGTATATTCTTATTTTCTAACTCTTTTCTCAAATACCGTAATGCGAGAAAGAAATTGTCACTTTTACAGCTAATTTTCTGTCCATTAATAACTATCTCCAGTAGAACCATATCTCCATCATCAGGTGATTCTTCATATAAAGTTAAATCTTCATTAATAACATTTATTCCATCTATAAGTAACTTTACAGACTTCTTTTCAATCTCCATATTATCTGCCTCCCCTAAATCCTGGATTTGGAATATATTCTCCCATAGGCACACCCTTTTTTATCGGATAAGCCCCCTTAATTTCATACGGTTTTACACCACCTGGTATTGAATGTTCAAGTTGCTCAGGAAATAAAGAACGAGAACCTAGCTTTTTATTTACATCTATATAATTTGAAGTTCTAAATTATTATGAACACCTTTAGGAGTGAACCCCTCTTTAAATGCTTTTTCTAAAGTCATAGATGAACGTTCTCCTCTAAATAATGTTTTAGCTTTACCCGTCCCTTAGGTGAAAAACTGTATCTAAAAAATGATGGTAGTAACAATTTCTTTCTCCTGTTACTACCATTTTATCATAATAAAGTATTTACTTCATGATTTAACTACAATATTTAGCTTATGTAAACAGTTTTAAATTACTATATTTTGTAGATAGTCACTCCACATCATCACCATTGCCTTCTAATCTATTTAATAATCATATTTGTGATATATATTCATTATAAGAAACTATGTTTCCCATATCATCATCAATAATTAAATTATCAAATCTACTTATTTGTAACAAAACTTTTTTTAGAACAGACTTTGATGAGTAAGTTAAGGAAATAAACTTTGGATTATTAATAGGAATACATTCAATTTCATATAGTTCATAATCCTTTGAAATATCTTCATTATAATCAAAATATACTCTACCCTCAATAAATTCAAGAGCAAGACTATTATTGATTCTATTCATCCCTATACAGTTTTTAAAGCTTATCTTTTCAAGGCTCGAAAGTAAAAGTCTATCATCACCAATTAATATAACAGAATTCATTATTTCACCCCTTCATTCTACTTCAATAAGAATTCAATTAGGTTATCAATGTCAGTAAATACATCAAATCCTTTTGCTCCGGCCCCTTTAATTATAGGAAGTTATTTGATACATATGCATAGAAGTTTAAACCGTCTCCCCTATACGTATCCTCTTGGGTGAATCTTCCTATATGTGGGGCATAGTAGTAATATTGCTCATGCCATCGTATCTCTCTCCTGGGACGTATTTAGGGAACAGGGAGACTGATATTTTATACTATATTCCTTCTCATTTTTCCTACTTTAATTATATCTCTAGACCATATTATCTCAAAATTTATATGTTGTCAGCAGTGTGTTTTTTCTCTACAAACGAAAAGAAAGCGATGGAATGACTTGGTTTGTCGATTCCATCACTTCCGTTTAGAGTTATGTTACTAAATTCTTATTGATTATGCAGTTAGCATAGTACCTCTTACATATCTACCTGTTTCAAAAATAGCTCAACATCTTGTTCATTTTGTTCAGCTAAGCCGTCAAAATGTTCCTGAAAATTAACAAGCTCAAAATATCCCCAGATAGCTGTTACACCGAACTCCTCATATCTAAAAAAGCTATGATACCATTTTGATGGAAGTAACGATTCTTCAACTTCAAACAACTCTGCTGAATACCACATTGGCATATCATGGTCATCTAAAATTAGGTAATCCAATCCCTCTTGAAAAATGACCATACCATATACTTCATAACTTTTATTCAATGTAAGTCCTTTATGTTTTACACGGTTCGTTATACCTTCCCTTACATCTTTTCTTGAAAATTGATATCCCTCAATTTCTATACATCTTATTCTCATATTTCACCTCTTATCTATTGCTTAATCTACTTCTCTGGCAATATAGTTTGCTTAAACTTAAAATCATCGAAAGCACCAGTTACTTTATTGTAATTGAAATGAATGTTTATTTTTGTGCTATCGGATGTCTCAATTATTCTTTGCATCTTTTGCCATCCATCTTTAGCAGACCAACGGGTATCTCCCATTTTAAACTTTCTCAAATACTCTGCACCATCCAATGAATCTGATAGAACTTCTTTCATAGCTAACTGTTCATCTAATGAATTAGCCACCGTTCTGCCTGTTGATCCCTTTCCAAGTGATTTAGCACTTATGAGGTCATCAAGTTTACCCGTCCCCTTAGCAAAAGTACTAATTTTTTTAGACCTTGCTTTCAATGATTTCGTCCATTTATAT
>JAKSBP010000214.1 GCA_022361035.1 Clostridia bacterium | reverse complement strand
TGAGGCTGTTAACAAACTCCCAATTTCTGCGTTACTGCTAAAATCTCCGGTGCTCACTTGCAGTAGAGCAAGCTCCGCTCCTCGATTTTAGCGTGCCTTGAACTTGGAAGTTTGTTAAAGCCTATCATCTTGTTAACTTTGTTAACAATCTGAAATAACAACCCTTCTGGTTGTTATTTCTCATTTATTTTGTAGAATATTGCCGAGGAAATATAAATCTTAAACTTAATAAAATGACTTTATAAAGTCTATTGAAAAAGCTTCCTATATAGGATATACTTAAAAATGGATTATAAAAGCCAATCTCTATTATAGATATGCACTTGTAAAGATTAGCTTGCTTAAGTAGCCTTTAACGTTGTAAAGCTATAATGAAAATAATGTGGTGAGAATGATGTTAAATATAGATAATATTCACACAAAATCCATAAAACAATCAAATAGAAGTAAGATATTGAATCTAGTTTATAAAAACAGGGACATTACAAAGCAGGAAATAGCAAAGGTACTTAATCTTAGCATTCCAACGGTGATAAGTAATGTCAACCTACTAATTGAAGAGGGGATATTGGAAGAGTCCGGTGTGGCTGCCTCTACCGGTGGTAGGAAGCCAGTAATTGTTAGACTTGTAAAGGATTCAAAATATTCATTTGGCGTAGATATATCCCCTGATGAAACCCGAATCATACTTACAAATCTATATGCTGAGATTAAAGCCGATGTTGCTTTTAACCATCTCGGTCTAAAAAATATAAATGATATTATGGGTAGAGTAGAGGTAAAGATAAATGACATTTTAGACAAACATAAAATTCCCAAGGAAAGTATATTAGGTATAGGTTTTTCCCTACCAGGGATTGTGAATGAAGAGCTGCTGTATCTAGAAAATGCCCCAAATATAGGAATAAAGGACGTTAACTTTAGTGTATTTCAGAAGAGGCTAGGTATAAAGATATATATAGAAAATGATGGGAATACAGCCGCCTTAGCCGAATCAGTAATTGGAATCGCAAAGAGTAAAAGTAATCTAGTCTATTTACAAATCACCGAGGGAATAGGTGCAGGAATTGTAATAAATGGTCATTTATATAGGGGACAAAACAAAAAGGCCGGAGAAATTGGTCATATGAGGATTAGCGATGAAGGATTAATCTGCAACTGTGGAAGGACTGGATGCTGGGAGCTATATGCTTCAGAAAAAGCTCTATTAAGAATATATAACGATAGGGCCGATTCAAAGGTTCAGGACTTAGAAGGGTTATTTGAAAAGTATTTTGAAAGTGATAAATTAGCTAAGGATAGTGTAAATAGATATCTAGACCATCTAGTAATAGGGATACAGAATATCATATTGGCATTTGCACCTGAATATGTAATAATTGGAGGGAAAATAAGCTGTTATGAGGATGTATTGTTGGAGCCCCTTACTAAAAGGGTGCTGCAGGAAAGTATCTTCTTAGATAGGTATAATACGCAAATCATTTTCTCAAGGTTAAAGCAAAATGCGTCAATATTAGGGTCAGCACTTTTACCATTAAAGGAATTATTTAAATAAATAGAATTTAAAGATACTTAATTTCTGACCATAGGTTGTTGACTTGTTTTATGAGAAATGACTGGAAATGAAGGGGGATAATTATGTTTATAGGAGTGGACTTAGGCGGTACTAATATTGCCGTTGGCTTAGTAGATGGGAAGTGTAAATTAAAGTGTCAAAAGTCTAGACCGACAAAACCTGAAAGAGGTCCAGAGCCCATTATAAGGAATATTATTAATTTAATTGATGAAGTAATCGATCATCATGGAATTACAAAGAAAGAAGTTAGAGCCGTAGGAATAGGAATACCTGGATTAGCAGACCCAAAGACTGGAGATGTAATTCAGTGTGTTAACTTAAATTGGACCCATGTACCCTTAAGAAAGCCCATGGAGGAAGCCTTAGGTATTCCCGTATTTATTGATAATGATGCTACCTTAGCTGGACTTGCAGAGTATGAAATAGGTTCAATGAAGGGGAAAAGTAGTGGAGTTTTCATGACCATTGGAACTGCCATAGGAGGAGGAATAATAATAGGGGGCAAGATACATACTGGATATAGCGGCATTGGTTCAGAAATTGGACACATGATTGTTGGAGAAAATTTTTATGATTGTAATTGTGGAAACAATGGTTGTTTAGAAACTTTTGCCTCGGGGACGGCACTTATTAAATATACTAAGAAGCTGATAGAAGAAGGAAACAAAAACACAATTATCATGGAGAAAATAGGTGGAGATATAGATAATTTAAATGGCAAGATAATCTTTGACTCGGCGGAAGGAGGAGATGAACTTGCAAATAAGGCAGTTGATAGGATAGCTAAATACTTAGCAATAGGTATTATTAACGTTACAAGTGTAATTGACCCTGAAGTTTTTGTCCTTGGGGGAGGAATTTCAAAGGCGGGTCCAATCCTCTTAGATAGGGTTAGAAAAGAGGTTTTAAAGCGTAGATACTTTAAGACTCTGCCCGTTGGGAATATAGAATTAGCTCAATTGGGTAATGAGGCAGGCATAATTGGAGCAGCAATGCTTGGAAGACATAGCATCTAGATATTTCTTTCAAAAACATATTGAGGTTTTAAATTTAGTATGATTTAATTTTACTAAGCTTACAGGTTATTTTATAATGTATCTAAAAATATAAATTTTAATATATTGGAGGTTAACAATGAAAAATATTAGTTTTGATTATTCAAATGCATTTACAGAGAATCATGAGGTGGAGTATTTAAGGGAAGCCCTTTTAAAAGCCCACAAAATGCTTCATGATAAGACAGGGGCAGGAAGCGATTTTCTAGGCTGGGTGGACTATCCAGTAAACTATGACAAAGAAGAATTTCAAAGGATGAAAAGGGCTGCTGAAAAAATAAGAAATGACTCGGAAGTATTTATAGTAATAGGTATAGGGGGCTCATATTTAGGGGCAAGGGCGGCTATTGAAGCACTTTGCCACTCCTTTTACAACATGCTGCCTAGGGATAATAAGAATGGACCGGAAATATATTTTGTTGGCAACAATATAAGTGGTACATATCTAAAGCATCTACTGGATGTAATTGAAGGTAAGGATATCAGTATAAATGTTATATCCAAGTCTGGAACAACAACTGAGCCGGCAATTGCCTTCAGGGCAATAAAGGCATACATGGAAGAAAAATATGGTAGGGACAAGGCAAAGGAGAGGATATACGCCACCACTGATAAGAGTAAGGGGGCATTAAGGGAACTATCTAATAGAGAAGGATATGAAACCTTTGTTATCCCCGATGATGTAGGAGGAAGGTTTTCCATATTTACTCCCGTTGGGATGCTTCCCATAGCCGTAGCGGGAATCGATGTAGACAAGATAATTGAAGGTGCCCAGGCTGGAAGAGAAGAGTATATGGAGGAGGATCTTGATAAAAATCCTTGCTATCAATATGGGGCTATAAGAAATGTCCTCTATAATAGGGGAAAATTAATAGAGGTGTTAGTAAACTATGAACCGTCACTTCACTATATATCGGAATGGTGGAAGCAGCTCTATGGAGAAAGTGAAGGAAAGGACGGAAAGGGGATATTCCCTGGTGCAGTAGATTTTTCAACAGACCTTCACTCAATGGGGCAATACTTACAGGATGGGAGAAGACATTTATTTGAAACTGTCTTAAATATAGAAAATGCCAGAGAAGATATAGAAATCATAGAGGATGAGGCCAATTTAGATAATCTAAACTACCTAAGTGGGAAGACTATGGATTTTGTAAATAAAAATGCCTTTACTGGAACCCTTCTTGCCCACGTAGATGGAGGAGTACCTAATCTAATAATCAATATACCTGAGATGAATGAATATTATTTTGGGAAACTAATCTACTTTTTTGAAAAGGCATGTGGAATAAGTGGATACCTCTTAGGAGTAAACCCCTTTGATCAGCCTGGAGTTGAGAGTTATAAAAAGAATATGTTTGCCCTTCTTGGAAAACCTGGATTTGAGGACCTGAGAGAAGAACTGATGAAAAGAATATAGATAGAGGTAGAATGATAGATAGCTGACAATATAAAGTCCCTTGGAATTTTCTGAATTTCAAGGGACTTTATTTTATAAGGGAGTTTTGAATACTTAAACGCCTGAAAGGATTAAATATAGATGTGTGACTTATAAACTTAACAAACGAAAGCAGACTCTGAGGTTTCCTTTAGAGCGATTTTTATAAATCTGTTTTACCTTCTACTATTTATCTATAAAACAGATTTATAGCATGAGCCTAAAGGATTCTCAGTGGCTGATTGAGTACGTTAATATTCTCTATCACACATTTATAAGTAGATGTTAATAGCTAGATGAAAAGAAGAAATATTTCCCAATAATTGACAAGGTATATTTAAGGGTATATACTTTAAAACATGCAAAGTGTATATAATGTGTATTGTAAAAATAGAAAAATATTCTCTGTATATGGGGTAAGATTTTATACAGGTTATGGGGGGAAGGAATGAAATTGAAAAATAAAAGGATGGAGGATTTAATTTTAGATTTTATAATAAAGGAATGTATAAGACAAAAAGAGAAAGAAGGGACCATTGTTGGATGTTCCACAACTTATACTGCCGATAAACTAAATATACAGAGAACAAATGTGAGTAGTATTTTGAACAAGCTCTATAGAGAAGGTAGAGTATTAAAAATAAAGGGCAAACCAGTGATGTATCTTGTTGGTGCAGATAAAAAACAGGAAAGGGAAGTAAAATTATTATCCCAGGCATCTAATTTTAATATGCTTATTGGAAGTGATGGAAGTCTAAAGAGATGTATTCAACAGGCAAAGGCGGCAATATTATATCCACCCCATGGATTACATTCTTTAATTTTGGGACCTACTGGTGTGGGTAAGACAATGTTTGCTGAACTTATGCATAAATTTGCTATAGAGAATGGAATCTTTAATGGGGATTCACCATTTATATCCTTTAACTGTGCCGATTATTCCAATAATCCTCAATTATTGTTATCCCATCTATTTGGTTCAAAGAAAGGGGCCTTTACGGGAGCAGATAAGGATAGGGTAGGAATAGTTGAAAAGGCAAATGGAGGAATCCTATTCTTAGATGAAGTCCATAGGCTTCCCCCCGAGGGCCAAGAAATGTTATTTTACCTTATAGATAAGGGAATATATACACCCCTAGGGGATATTGATAATAAGAAACAGGTAGATGTACTAATAGTTTGTGCTACCACAGAGCATAAGGATAGTGGGCTATTGGCAACCTTTACACGAAGAATACCTATGATAATTAGTATTCCACCATTAAAGGGGCGAACCCTAAAGGAGCGATTTGATTTAATTGGTGAATTCTTTAGGATGGAATCAAAGAGAATTGGAAAGGAAATAGTAGTAACCTCAGATGTTATAAAAAACCTGCTTTTATACAATTGTATGGGAAATGTTGGACAGCTTAAAAGTGACATACAGCTGGGATGTGCAAATGCATTTCTTAAATGTGTTTCTAAGGGTGAAAAAAAGATAGATATATGCGCATCTGATTTTTCGGAGTATGTAAGGAAGGGTATACTTTCTTATAAGAAGAATAGAGAAAAGGTAAATAAAATAATTAAGGATGATATCAAATTATCCTTTACCGCTAAGGGGATAGAAACCTTTTTTGAAAGTGGAGATTATATACTTCCGAATAATTTTTATGAAGATATAGAGAAAAGAATACAGGAGCTTCAGTCGAGGGGCATTGATGATAAGGATATAAATTTAATAATGACCTTCGATATAGAAAACTATTTCAAAAAATTTATTCATAAATTTGATGAAGATGTTAATAAAGAGGAGCTTTCAAAGATTGTACATCATAAAATTATTTCATTAGTAGAAAGATATTTAGATTTTGCTTCCAAAAAATTAAATAAGGTATTTTCTTCTAAGGTCTTTTATGGATTATGTCTGCATCTAAGTGCTAGTATAGAGCGTATTAAAAATGATAAACAGATTATAAACCATAACCTTACGGAAATCATAGAAAAATATTCCGATGAATATGCAGTGGCCCATTATTTTGCTGGGATAGTTGAAAAAGAGGAGAACATTCATATACCAGTGGACGAAGTGGGATTCATGGCCATGTTTTTGACTGTAGATAAGATGGAAGAGGAATGGCATGGAGTAAAGCCTATCGTTGTTATTGCCATGCATGGTAAATCAGCGGCCTCGTCTATGGCTGAAGTGACTAATAAACTAGTGGGTGGTCAAAATACCTTCGCCTATGATATGAGTCTCGATAAAAATACGAAGGTAGCATATGAAGAATTAAAGGATACAATAAAGGAAAATGATAAGGGTGCGGGAGTTATGCTTCTTGTAGATATGGGTTCCCTTGGAATGTTTGGGGAGCTTATTAGTGAAGAAACGGGAATAAAAATACGTGTAATAGATATGGTTTCTACAGCTATGGCTTTAGAGTGTGCAAGGAAGGCGTTGACTGAAACAGATATAAATGTGATATGGGAGGAAATGAAGAATAAGAGCCTGCATATTGTAAATTATGGCAGCAGTATGTTTAAAGAATTTAATCCCCAGAAAGATAATATTATTATTACAATGTGTACAACTGCTGAGGGAAGTGCAATTAAGCTGAAAAATATGATTGAAGAAAATGTGTGTATAGAAGATAAAAATGTACAAATTATACCCATGTCTATCATTGATAAGAATAATATGTATAGAAAAATAAGTAAACTTACTAAGGACAAAAGAATCATAGCAATAGTTGGCCCTATTAACCCTCAAATCCATGGAGTTCCATATATTTCAGTTGCAGAATTATTTATGGATAAAAAATATGATACAATAAAAAATTTAATAAGCAAAATTGAAAATACTGATAGTTTTAAAATAAATATGGAATATGATGAGTTATATGAACAAGTTTTTTCAATAATTGAAAATGAAATCAAAAGCTATGATATAAAGGCCCTTAAAAAGCTTTTAAAGAGATTTACAGATAATATAAAAAATGAGCTAAACCAGAGCCTAAATAGGGATGTATTAGTAGGATTAATTCTCCATATGGCCTGCGCCATAGAACGAATTATTACAGATAAAAAAATGCCAAGGTTTACAAATAAAGAGTATTTAATTGATAGATATGCAAGTGAATTTAAAATCATTAAGGATAATTTAAAGGAAATTGAAGACTATTATCAGATTTCAATTACAGAGGACGAAATGTGCTTTATACTTACGATTTTGACAAGTGTATAAAGAGTAGTTTAATAATTTAGAATATAGATAGATATGTATATAAAATTTGTTAAAGTGTATAACAAAAATGAAAATGTGTATATTTAGAGCTAGGTATCCTATCATTTTGTAGACTTTGTCTACAATCTGAGAGCTAGATATCCTAGCTCTTGAGGCTGTTAACAAACTCCCAATTTCTGCGTTACTGCTAAAATCTCCGGTGCTCACTTGCAGCAGAGCAAGCTCCGCTCCTCGATTTTAGCGTGCCTTGAACTTGGAAGTTTGTTAAAGCCTATCATCTTGTTAACTTTGTTAACAATCTGAGAGCTAGATATCCTAGCTCTTTTCTATTTTGTTTAAAGGCTCAACAATCTTTTGCAGGAAGCTATAGCTTCAAAGCTAGGAAAATCAAATGCTAAAGTCTATAGTTGAAGCCCTATTAAATGAATAATAGAAGAAAATTTTTAAATTTTTTCTAGGGAATGATTTAGTTTTGAAAATAGATGAAAAGCAGGTATATCAACTAATGAAGAATTGTTAGTCATCCATGTTCCTTTAGTATTTGGCACACTTATTGCTTGTTAATTATGAGTGTAATATAAATTTAAGAGAGGAAGGGATTATATATGAAAATTTTATTAGTTTGCTCGGCGGGAATGTCAACTAGTCTTGTGGTAGAAAAGATGAAAAAGGCAGCAGAAAATAAAGGTTTAGAGGCAGAAATAGTAGCTATACCCTTAGAAGAGTTTGACAATGCAATAAAGGATTATGATATAGCTTTACTAGGACCACAAATCAGGTTTAAGAAAGACCAGTTCCAAAAGGTGGCAGAGCAGTATGGTAAGAAGGTCGAGGTTATAAATACCATGGATTACGGTATGTTAGATGGAGAAAAGATTTTAAATTCTACCATTGAATTGTTGAAGTAGATAGAAGTTAGTAAATAGTATTTTAGAAGCTTTTTATGTAGCTATATAAAAAATATTTGATGAAGAAATTATAAATAAGATTAAAAGGGTAATTTAAAGGAAGGAAGAGGATGTATGAATATTGAAAGCATAGCGATGCAGATAATTATTAACTCAGGGGATGCTAGAAGTAATGCATTTAAAGCCTTAGAACATGCTAAAAATGGTGATTTTGTTGGGGCAGAAAATTGTTTAAATGAGGCTAAGGAAAAGGCATTGGATGCCCATAGAGCTCAGACTGAATTGCTACAAAAAGAAGCCTCGGGAGATAATATGAAAGTTACTTTGCTTATGGTTCATGCCCAGGATCACTTAATGACTTCGATGTTAGCTAAAGATTTAATTTCAGAAATGGTTGATTTAATAAAAGTGAATAATGAACTGAAGGTATGTAGTGAATAAATAGGGGTAAGGTTTATTATTTTAAAGAAGCAAAGTGTTTAGCAAAAAATAAATTGAGATATTGGAGGGCAAAATCATGAGATTCCCAAAGGATTTTTTATTAGGAGCTGCCTCAGCCTCATATCAGGTAGAAGGTGGATGGAATAAAGATGGAAAGGGACTTTCCAATTGGGATGTTTTCTCAAAAATCCCTGGTAAGACTTTTGAAGGGACTAATGGAGATGTGGCAGTAGACCATTATCATAGATATAAAGAAGACATAGGTCTTATGGCAGAAATGGGATTAGAATCCTATAGATTTTCCCTTTCATGGCCAAGAATTATCCCCGATGGAGATGGAGAAATAAACCCTAAGGGTATAGAATTCTACAACAATATAATTAATGAGTGCTTAAAACATGGAATTGTACCCTTCATAACATTGTATCATTGGGATCTTCCCCAGACACTTGAGGAAGATGGAGGCTGGATAAATAAAAGAACTGTTGATGCCTTTGTAAAGTATGCAAATACATGCTATAGAGCCTTTGGCGACAGGGTTAAACATTGGATTACATTTAATGAGGCTGTAGTATTTTGTGATTTAGGATATTTAAAGGGTGCCCATCCCCCAGGAATTGAAGGGGATGTCAAGAAATATTTCCAGGCAACCCATAACGTATTTACAGCCCATGCAAGGGCGGTAGAGGACTATAAAAATTTGAGACAATTTGGTGAAATAGGAATAACCCATGTGTTTTCCCCTGCCTTTAGTAGAGATGATAGTGAAGATAATAAGCTTGCAGCATATCATGCAAATCAGTATGGAATGTCCTGGTATTATGACCCAGTATTAAAGGGAAGTTATCCTGAATATGTAATTAAGGACCTTGATAAAAATGGATGGACTCCAGACTGGACAGAAGAGGAGCTGAAAATAATTGAATTGGCGGCACCTAAGAATGATTTTATAGGACTTAATTATTATCAACCTATGAGAGTAGTGAAAAATAATGAAGCTGTGGAAAAAAGAGATAACTCAAGGGAAAAATCCACAGGGGAACCGGGAAACAGTTCCTTTGACGGTGTATTCAGAACAGTTAAGATGGAAGATAAAAAGTATACTAAATGGGGATGGGAAATTGCTCCAGATGCATTTTTGGAGGGCTTGAGAATACTGAAATCCCATTACGGAGATATAAAGCTTTATGTTACTGAGAATGGTCTAGGGGATGCAGACCCTATTATAGAGGGTGAGATAGTTGATGTACCTAGAATAAAATATATTGAAGAACACTTGAGGGCAATTAAAAATGCTATAAAAGAGGGAATAAATATTAAGGGCTATTACGCCTGGTCAGTGATAGACCTTTTAAGCTGGCTAAACGGTTTCAAGAAGCAATATGGATTTATTTATGTGGACCATAAGGATAACTTAAAAAGAAAGAAGAAATTGTCATTTTACTGGTATAAAAAGGTCATTGAAACCAGGGGCGAAGAGATATAATCTGAAAGTCAATGATTCTATACCTATATATCAAGCACTCAAATCTTAATCTATAATATTCAAGGAAAAAAGAATCCCTGTGATTCTTTCCAGATTGTAGACAAAGTCTACAAGATGCAAGGCTTTTGAGAAATCCAAAGTTCGAGGCGTGCTGAAATCGAGAGGCCGCAGCGTATAAAAAGATGAAGTCTATTTGCTTTTAGCAAATACCATAAAATTTCCCACGAACTTATCAGTTCGTTCTAAAATTTTATTGACTACGTAAGGGTTCTTGGTTTCAGCAACAACGAAGAAATTTGGGTTTCTCAACAGTCT
>JAKSBP010000107.1 GCA_022361035.1 Clostridia bacterium | reverse complement strand
TGTTTCTATGAATGAGCCATTTTGAAATACTAACAGTTTGTCTATAGCTTCTATTGTATAGTCTAATGTAATGCTTGTTGAATGTGTTGTATATGGTTTTCTTAAGTATGGTTCTGTAATTATTGTGGTTTCTCCATTGAAGGTTTCAAGGCTTCCGGTGATGCTAAATCCTCTTTCACCATTCTCTATTACGTCCACTTGTGCTAATTGATAAATTAATGCTGTTCCTGCTAGGTCCGCTTGTGCCGCTGCTAAGTCTACATAAGTACCTTTTGGAACTAATAGCAATAAAGCAACAGTACCAGTTGAATATTTATATTCACTTGTCAATAAATCTGCATCACCAAGCCTTACTTCACTTCCAAAACCCTCAACATAAAAAGAGTTGTCAACTTCATTTGTTTGATCTGCCAAACTGCTAAAAGCATCCAAACCTATTACAACTCTATCTAAATTCACATTAGAAGTGTCCAAACTATCTATATCACCACTTTGCAGAACGTATTTTACAGTCCTCTTATATAACTTTTTATCTCTAATCTCATCTGTAACTCCATTGGGCAACGAATGGAGCACTCCTTGAGGTAAAATAAAATACTGCGTTGATTCTTGATACAGCTCATAGGCTGTTGCTACTGTGCCCTCCTCTAATTGGTATACATCTAATTTATCTTCGCCTACGTCTTTATCAATAGAAACAACAACATAAGCACCATTAGCTGGAACAAAAATACTGTTAGATATTTCACCAGAAATAAAATTTTTATTTATATCATATATAGCGTGCCTTCTCGCTATATTGTTCCCACTAGCTATATAATGCGTGTTTGCTTTTACTTTAATGTAATCGGATGAATAGTAAAGTGGGCTTAATAGAATATCGCCAGTTGTTTCACTTGGATACGTATTAGGCGTTGCCTTGCTTTTATCAAATAAATTCTTCCCAATACTTTTAATTCTCTTACTAATTGTAGATTTAACACCGCTAGAAATATAATCTCCTATTGTACTTTCTTTTCTAAGTTTTGCTTTCCTAAACTTAACAGTTCCGCTATCCCCAGGATTATAACAGATTCCTTGTAATATAATCCTAACCTTTGCTGTATTAGCTAGTGCAATTTTATTTTCAATTTTTAGCGTTGTAAAGCTAGTATTTGTGAAAATAATATTACCTATAGATCCCAGCCACACATTACTTGAATCATAACAAGCTAAAGTCAATTGTCCCTTAAAATTACCGACAACACTTTCAGCTTTAGCTTCAGTTGACACAGAAATAATTTCACCAGATTTCGCAGGGATATCTTGATACACTTGTCCATTCCCTGTAGCAGTATTATAATTAATATCTAACTTCTGTGCTTTACCTATTGTATCGAAACTTGATGTTAATTCTACCCCACCTTGTACAAGTCTAGTAAAATCATCAACAACTCCATCTGTATTAGTATCTTTATCCATATTAGAAGATTTTACCAAGTTTATATCGGTCTGACCTTTCAATCCTACGCTAACCTGCCCCTTAACAGTATTTTCAAGCCTATGAATACTTTCTAATACTGTCAAAGGTTCAGAATATTTAGGTTCTGTTACTTCTCTTCTAAGCTCGCTCAAGTCCTTTTTCGTAGCCAATATAACCGAAGGGTCTACTTTAAGTTCGACTGTAGCACTATTTGTAACCTCTAATATCATTCTCACATATAAATCCTTAGAACTGCCTTCTGACATTACTGGCTTATAAGTCTCTGGATATTTCCCTACGGCTAACAGATCACCTTGGTCATCATATATTCCCGCTTCTCGAATAGTAAATCCACCATCTTCAGCCATTATAATAGTTTCTAGAACAATCCAGTTAGGGTTACTAGCATCTATTGAAATATTGTTTATTGTACCTCTCCACACTTCATTCCTAAGACTGCTTTGACTTTCAGTGGGACTATAATAGCTCCCATTGCTATCTCCTAAAGCTAACTCTAAAAACTTGACTGTGTTACCCAAAGCATGGGCATTTGCTATCTTTGCTTTACCTATATCAGTCAATATTGTATAAAAATTTTCTGACATTATAACACTCCTTTCGGATAAATTGTAGTTGTATCTGCACTTTGACTAATTGATGTTGCTATATCAATTTCTCCTAAGCTTTCTATACTTTTAGGAGTATAGGGATATATAGTAACCTCTTCCCCTAACATAGAAAAAGCCCCTAAAAAAAATCAAAGCTTGTTATGGAATTTAATTTATATTTAGATTCCAAGTGGACTGGTTTAACCTCCTCAATAGATCTATATAAACTATCTAAATCATATGGAAAACCTATTTTACTATTCAAAATTATTTCAAATCTATAATTTTCATTATCTTCTACTACATCTACATCGGATATAAAGCTTTGGGCTATCTGTTTTATAGCTTCCTTAGTAACAGTACCTTGACTTCGCAGCTTAGATATTATTTTCCCCCTTCGTTCAGCTAAACTTAAATTGGGATTTATTTTTATACCTAATTCCTTTTCCCATCTATCTAGGGATGTATCGGCTAAAACTACAAAGAATTGTTTTGACATGCTATTCAAGCTAATCATAAATTTCTGTAGTTCACTACTTTGGCAACCTATAATATCATTCACCACTGTACTTCTCTTATAGTAGCTTGGTAGATATTTTAATAGATTAACTTCCATTTACTATCACCCCTAAAACAGATACTTGATTGCTGGCTATTGATATATTTATATTTCCACCATTTATTATTAGATTGGAATAATCCAATACCCCTTCACTTTGAAGAATAAAACTACCTATTTGAGCATAGCTTACATAATCCTCAATAAATGCTATCTTCTTTAGATATTCCTTGATACTGCCTTCTATATTTGTCAGCACTTGCTCCAAAGTATAATTATCTATATCAATGGACAAGCTTACATTAATGTTTATAGGCAGCTCCTCTGCACTTTCGATTGTTACTGTGGCACCTATGGGTCTGTTTTCTTCTATATGACTTTTGACTTTATCTACAAGCACTGTATCTACACCTGTTTTTTGGGAGCTAATTACTACGATTTTTACTGTCCCTGGACCGTTCCAAAGAGGAAATACTTTTACATCTCCTACCCCCGGAATTTCCAATGCCCAATTTCTGTAATGATACTTATTCCCAGAGGTTGCAGGTGCTCTGACTTTGTCATAGTATCGTTTCCTTAGTTCTTCATCGTTTTCTCCCATATACCCATTTGTCACTGTCTGGGGATTACTTACCTTTGTAAGCCCCGATATTGTAATGGGAAAATATTTAATAGCGCCTAGGGGAACATTTCCTATAGCCCCTTCCCTTTCACACTCCACAAGTACACTTGCAGTCCCTGTACTATCTATTATTGTGCTTTCCTTTACAACAAAGTTGACTACATCACTTGCAACAAGGATGCCTTCTTCTATAATTGCCCCTTCAAAACCTTCTATGTTCACTATTGTAGTTGCTTTTTCAGGGGGCTTTCTATATATTCCCTGCTCTAAAGCTTTTTTATCTAAATATTCTCCAGCAGCAGTTTCAACAAATCCCTGGTCTAAAATTTTCCCTTGCTCCCTATAGGCATCCTCTAGCTCTATAGCTACAGCCTTAATTACATCGTAAAAAAAGCCTCCCTCGGACTTATCGTATTCATCCCTTATCTGGGCCAGCATATTATCCCTTATCTCTTCCCTTGTCATAGGTTCACCTCCTGTATAAAGGAGCTTTCATCCTTGAGATTTACCTTAAAAGATATCTTTACTAGTGGATTCTCTTTTTGAATATTCCAGTTTGATAGAGACAGAATCAGGGGATTTTTAGTAAGAGCCTCTGTTATTTCCCTTTTAAGCTCTGCCTCTATAAAAGAGTATGAAAAATTATTGCCAACAATAAGGTCTTCTAGGACTACTCCATATTCCTTCTTGTCTTCCCTTTCATATATCTCATATCTATATTTCTCAGTCCTCAATATCTTCTCTATCCATACCTTTAAGGCCTCGATACCAGATACTTCTACCAGTCTCCCATCCCTTAGGATAAAATCTCCATTTTCAAAATCAAATAAAAAGGATTTACCTACATAGGGTAAATCATCGCTATCGGTCCTATTAATTTGTAATTGTGCTATTTCTGGCAGCATTACGGTCTCACCACCTTATCTATTACATAGTATTTTTGTTGATTAGTAGTAGGTATAAGAATCACTTCATCATCCATCTCTAGGCCATATACAATTTCAATATTTGTTTCCTCAATCTTATCTATCTCCAAATCTACAATTTCATAATTTAAGGTTTGCGTTTCTCCACTAATTGTATCTAATGTTTCAAGGGTTATTTTACCGACATTTTTAAGTTCTTTATTAGCACTTAGATTAAAAGTCCCCTGTTTTTTCATTAGCTGCTGAGATATTATAAGATGTTCCTTCTCAAGTATTATCTTATTTCCTAACCGTATTCTTATATTTGGAAATGACCTAATCACCTTTCCAATCTGTGGGCCGAGATAGGGTTTATTTTCCCTTTCCTTAAAAAGCTTTGCTAATTTACCGATGCCATCCATTATATCACCCCTAATCCTACCTGCATACGATGTATACCATTCCTCAATGTATGTGTTACATCATTGACAAGATATTGTCCTACCATTCCTGTTAATGGCTCTTCTATTCTAATAATCCTTCCTGCCCTAACTTCATCGCTTCCTATCATTTCTACAGAATTTTCTTCAAATACCCTTCCCTGCTCCTTAAGGATGTTATTGGCTATATTTCTTCCTTGGGCACTATCTTTTCCATCTGCTGATACAATCTCCTGCAAAAGCCCATATCTACTTATCAGTCCATTATTTCTTGCTTCGTAAAGAACTTTTCCATTGGCCACTATTTTGATACTGTTTTTCATGTTTTCTATGGTCCTTTTTCTCCTTGGATTAGATATGGATTTGGTTACATCATAGGGTTGTATATTATCAGCAAATTTAAATGTTGGTTCTATAACTAAATCCTTCTGATTTTCTATATAGAGTCTTCCCTGTCTCATCTCAAGTCTGTACTTATTTCCTCTTTCATCCTCTGCAGTCTTTATAATGTCTTTAATAATGTCACCCACAGTCATATGATTATATATTTTTTTAACTACTATAGGAATATCTACTATGTTACCTATAGTAATTTTAGAATTTCTAAGGACAGTTTCTATTGCTTTTTTAGCTAATACTCCATTAAATTGATACACTTCCTTGCTTTTATTAAGATAGAATGCATAATCAAAGGAGGTATATCCTATAGCTTCTCTGCCATTTTTTTCTTCGGTTACAACTACCCCTTGGAAAATTTCTGACCCATTCTTAAGTTTAACTACGCTTCCCAAATCTATAGGGTTACTTGGGAAATATCTGCCATCATTGAATATTATGTTAAAGTCCAACTGTTCTCCCAGTTCATTTATACTGCTTCTCCATTTTATATCCCCAACTAAAGGAGTTATGTCGGTTTCCACACTACCTGATAGGACAATTAGCTGATGCATATTATATCCCCCTTTGCTCAAGCTCTATAAACTTGAATTCACTAAGGGTAAGGGTATAATATATATCTCCTGTACCATCCTGAACACCATATTCAAAGGCTTCTATTGTACAAGGCATGTTTATCATATTTGGCCCATTATCAGTATACACTGTATCCTCTGAAATGATTAATCTAATAGGTACTCTCCTTAACTTCCATTCCTCTATCATTTCAACGTATTCCCATCCCTTATGCTTCCTATCCCTCAAAAAGGTATACTCCTCCTTGGGAAAAAATGCTTCCAAAGTTATGGATTTCAAGGTGGGCATACCTATTAATTTAATATCTCCCTGACTTATGGTGTCATAGGTATCGTTTTTCATCCCCGATTGGATTTTAAACTGGGCTGGAAGGACGGGAAGTTTTATTACCTGCTGCCTATTGTTTATTGATAGAAAAATATCCATATCTCCAGTCCTCCTTTAAGCATACATATTTTCCATTGTTAATTGTATTTTTGATGCCAGTTGATTCGCCACCTCATCTATTGATAGACTGCTGCTGTTTATGTTGATTGTGAAGTTGTTTTTATTTGAGTTATATTTTTTGTCCCCCTGCAGTTTTGTATCTAATATACCTCTATTATAGCCGGAGCTAGTATCACTATTTTTTATACCCTTATATTTGTTATGATATAAATTAATTAGATTACTGTATGGTCTTGTTTGTGGTACTATAACATTCCTAATCAATGTTTGATATGGACTATTGTTATGTGTTGTTCCTGTACCCCTTGCTCTTGCATCGACAGCTTCCTTGAATGCATTAGATATTTTATCCTTAGCTTTTATATAAGTGCTTGAGACTTTATCATTAAGACTCTGTGTGATTGTGTTAACTGTTTTAATCGCTGATCCTACTGGTTTTACAACCAATCCAGCTCCTTTATCGAGAAATTCAACAGCTTTTTTTCCTCCAAAGCCTTCCATAAGCTTACTATCGAGGACGTCGTAAGTTAATCCACCAACAAAGTTTAAGGTAGATGTCCCCAGCTTAATAGCCTTTGCAACTGGACCTGGAAGGTTGCCGATAAAATCTCCAGCTATATCTACTCCAGCTACTAGCTTTTTAAAGTCACTCTCTTCCGTCATGATAGAATGTACATTCATTGCACTTCCAATAGAAAATGATTTCATAAAGGCTTGACCTGTCTTTGTACTTGCTGCTTTTCTCATTAACCCGCTAATCTTTAAATTCTTAGCCCCTTCTATTAACCTAGTAGCTTTTGGATTTTTAATCCTTTCTATTCCTTGATTAATCAAAGATGTGGTGTCATCTAAACTCCAATTAAATCCCTTTCCTATTTTATTTTTTACTTTATTATACATACTGCTTATTCTTTTAGGTCCCACTGTATCTAATATTTTTTTAGCAATACGGTTTTTACTAAGTGCTTTTACTTGTTCCTTTGAAATGCTTCCTAATAGTGTCTTTTCTATTCCTGCCTTAGTTAATTGTTTTAATGCACCACCATATTTCTTGAGGTCTTTTCTCCCTATACGTCCAATATTATTCACCATATCTTGAACTAGGCTTCCACCTCCAGCAACAAGTTTGTTTCTTATAAAGTTGCTAAATCTAGAACTCTTTCTAAAACTCTTTTGTACAAATTTACTTATTTTTTTTGTTATTCCTATACCTCCATCTATGTCAGATGTCATATTATTTACATTAGCTTTTAGTTGTTTTAACCATTCCATCGGGCTAGCTTGTTCTGATTTCTCTACATAATTTATAGGTGTATCCTCTAATTTTTTATTATCCTTTGTAAATATAAAATTTGCAATCTTATTTGCTACTTTAAGCTCACTCATCATTTGAGAGGATTTTGATTTGTACCCATCCAATTTTTTCTCATATCTATCAAGGTTCTCCTCGTTCAACCACTTATTTTTTTTATTCTTCATACTGTTTAGTATACCTATTGTTTTTGATATACTATAATCCATCTTCTCACCACCTTCATAAAGACAATAAAAAGCACCCTATACTAAGGGTCCTTTCTACTATCTAAACTTTTACCTAATTGTTTATATCTAGAGATAAGAATCCTCTATTCTAGACTTCATCTTCTCCCTTTCCTTCATTTCTTCCTCATAAAATGCCATTATTACTAAGAGTTCACCCTTTGGCATACTGTATAGTACAGAGGGCCTAATCCCCTTTGTATTCCAGTAGTAATACATCATCTGGGTTAGGCCGTCTGTACTTATGAGTTTTTTACCTCTTCAACGGCTCCTCCATCGAACCCACTTAAATCTCCTATTATGTTATATAAAGTTATGATTTCACCGGGAAGAAGTATTTTCCTAATTAAATCCTTTGGAGTATATACCCCAAATTTATCCATTAGCTCCTTAGATTTAAAGTTTGGCTCCTTAACACCCTCTAGGATAGTCATAATTTGAAGTTCAGAGACATTTATATTCTCCATAGTTTCATCCATGGCCATCTCTTGAATTTCCTCCATCTTGGCCGGAGTTAAGGCTTCAATCTTAAAGATAACTCTTTCACCTGTCAGCTCAGATAGTCTTTTCATATTAACCTCTTTACAGGGTTTTTTCAGTTTGCTCTCATCTAGCTGTAGTAACAGATCTAATGTATTCATTTATATCACTCCTATTCTGGTTGTATTAAATCAATGAAATCATAATCGGTAAATGTAAAGGAACTCTCTACCTTTCCTAATGCCTTAGCTTCAAAATTCATTAGTGTTAAATCATCGAAGCTTACATCCTTTAGCACTACCCTTTCAGCTAAGGCATCCCTTGTATCGGGATCAGCCAATTTAGCTAAGATAGTAAATCTTACGTCACTACCTTTTTTAATGTTGTCCCCTAGCTTCACGGCCATTCTTGAGTTAACCTTATGAAACTTTATTGTTCCCGTTCCTTCCCAACCTGTAATTTTTGTATCCTTAGCCAAAACTCCACACATATTTACATCTTCTTTTTTAAGGGTAATCTTAGCTTCTAGGCCAGTTAATTCACTAACCTTATCTCCATCAAGCCAAATCTCTCCCCATGTACCGTTAATCACTCTATTTCCAGGTATTTTATTTGCCATACTTATCCCCTCCTAAATGTATATTTCCATTTGCAAATCTTCCATAGCGTCTAAAAATCTAACCTTGGCCTGTGCAAACAGTTTGCTTCCAGTATTGTATTCCTTGATTTCCTGATTCTTTAAAAGATTTACATCTATCCCCTGAGCCTGGAGATATAATCTCTGGGTCTCCATGTTTACTTCAGCCTTATTGCCAAAATCAGGATCTAATACTTCTAATCTCTCTAATTCTCCAAAATATGCATTAACTGCCGACAAGAACAATACCTTGTTATCGTAGGAATTAATCACCTTTCCAACATAGGATTCATCGAATATATCCCTAATATCATCACGAATAAAATCTATAGCATCGGTTATCTTTATTTTCTTAAATTCCTCAGTTTTGTTTGCAGTAGTTGTTGTAAGAGAGTTAATACCCCTACCTATCTTGATTTTGGTTCCATCATTGATAAGTATTAACTTACCACTGTCAATATCACCATTCGGATCTGCCGATTCCGTGATGCTTTCTACTTCATTTAAGGCATAATAGGTAGCACTACGAGTAAAGGGAAGGCCCGCCAATATACCTGCTATTCTGCCCGTATATTCACTGGCACTATAGGTCTTACTAGCAACTTTAATATCATTTGTCGTAAAACTGATAATACCTTCGTGATCGGCTGCTGCATTTGGCAGTATCGCTTTATAGGTTTTCTTATTTGTATCCCTTTCAGTTTTAATCCATGTTACGATGTCTGTAACTGCTACATCCTGAATTCCTGGAATCGCAAGGTAGTTCCATTTCTTATTCTTTAACCTTATAAGCCCATTTACATAATCCAGGTCAGCCACAGCTATTCTCTCTACGATTACTTGACTAGGTGTTCCCATAAAAGTTTTTTTGATGTAATCTTGATTATCAGCAGTCCAATCTCCTGGGTCTATCTCATCTATTGACTTATATACCTTCGTATCAAAGGTCCCTGTATCATCCTTTAAAATAAGGGCTACAATACCCCTAGCACTACGCTCTATGGCAGATGTTCCTTGCTTCTTAAAACTTATTAATATCTCTGGTAATCCCATTAAAATTCCTCCTTCATTTCTAATTCTTCCATTAATTGATGTTCCTCAAATCCATAGGATTTTCTTTCATCTATGCTATCTATAAAATCTAGGTTAAAGGACAGTCTTAGGATATTATCCTTAACTCTAGTGTGAATAACACCTACTGGAAGTACTCTATCCTGTACAACCAATACTGGGTCAAATACTTCATATAGTGCATCTATCATATTAAGGTCTTCTTCATTTGTCCCATTTGGGGAATGATAGTAAACCTGTAGATTAATAAATTTTCTTCTATGATACTTATTTTCTATAGCCATAGAAATGGGGTAGACACGAACTACTAAGGCAGGCTTCAATAACTCCAATACATTGTCTTCTACATAAATGTTATGACCTGGGAAGTTATCGATTAGCTTCTGAGTAATCACATCCTTGATCTCCATTAGCTTCACTATTATCACTCCTTGACATCATGCTGCAGCACTAGGGTAACCCTGATGTCTATAAATTTTCCATTAGCTTTCTCTGAATCAGATTTCCTACTAAATCTTGAATATCCATAAGGGATATTAGTATATCTCTACCAAATAGGCCCTCTTGGCTTTCCTTTAGTTCTTTTAATTGTTCTTCAAGCCCCTTTACTGTTCCACTTTCCAGGATTTCCAGTCTCTTTTTATCTACAAGGGTGCCGATAACATGTATGTTTTTTGCATTCATTTTTAAAGCTTCAAGCTTGATAGCATTTGTAAGACATATGTCTTTGATTCTCAGGTTCTCCTGAGTAATCTTATTTTTAGAGTTTTCCAGCCTCTTAATAAGCTGGTCCCTATCTTTTATATCTTCCTGCATTTCCTTTAACTGATTATTTAGAGTCTCTATGTTTTTCATAAAGGTATTTTTTTGATGAATAACTTGGTTAAGCCGGCTTCTGGGAATATAGTTTTCATCATCAATTATTATTTTTTTATCTCCCAGTTTTTCTTTTACTCTTCTATATAATTCTTCACCTAGGATATTCTTTAAAGCTTTCATTCTATTACCCCCTATTTTTAAGTACGTTTTTAACGTGCAACGCCACGAATGAATTCTTTGATATTTTAAAGTATACTATTAAACTTTGATAAAAACCGGCAGTCTTCCGGCACTTTTCCGGCAATCTTTAGGTAAAGGTATGTTAAGCCTAACATTTTACCAAGCATAGCTTGCCTTTTATCTACAATCTTTTATTCAATTTATAAGCTCTTTCTCTATTCAATAATTCTTTACATCTTAAAGTATAATACTAAACTTAAATAAAAACCGGCAGTCTTCCGGCACTTTTCCGGCAGTCTTTAAATAAAGTTATTTTTCGTAGCTTTTGGGTTAGTGTTTAGCGGATATACATAATCATCTTATTTCTTTAGTTAGTGAAAATAGTTTTCATTTTATCTACAGCTTTTTGACTTACTTACCCTAAGGGGTAGCATTTTAAAAAAGTGTTTAATTTTTTAAGCAACAAAAAACAGCATAGGATTTGACTCCTATGCTCAGATTGTTAAGAAAGTTAACAAGAAGAGTGGCTGAGAATGTTAACTTACTTCAGCAGCCACAGAGAATCTTTTAAGCTCATGCTATAAATCCCTCTAAAGGAAACCTCTATGGCTGCTTTCGTTTATTAAGTTTGTTAGTCACTCTTTTATATGATAATTGCAAATCATATGCCAAGTCACACAGTTCATAGAGAATCTAAAGAATATATTCTTATTCCATTTAAGTACTTTTAAAAACAATGTTTTGAATAGTCTATTTTCTCATTTTTTTGAAAATTTTGTAAAATGATGACCCATAGATTAATTATCTAAAGTATTTAAGGAGAATTTAGTTGTATGGTAATTATTTTGGCTTTTTAATCCCCATTTAATGTGCCAATATAGACCATATTGGTTTTGAAAATGCATTGGGGGTATTAAAGTAAGGGAGGAGATTAACACTATGTATTCTTTTCTACCCTAATTATATCTCTAGACTACATTATGTTAAAACTTATATGTTGTCAACAATCCCGTCCCCTCTGTATTGTCTAATTTAAATAAAAAAGGTTATTTATTAATTGCTAGTAGTTTTATATCTGAAGCTTAAAACTCCAAATACAAACAATATTACTGCATATCCATAAACCCAGTACAAATTAGTTACAACATTTCTCAGACCAGTTCCTGACAAAACATTTCTGGCAGCATCAATAGCATGAGCAAAGGGTAATGCGTAGCCAATACCTTCAAAAACGCCACCTACCATTTTTAGATTCATCCAAATCCCTCCAAATATACCAATGGAAGTAATTAACATCGAACCGATACCAGCAATTTGACCCTCTGATAATAATGACCCTAATATCATACCCATTCCAACACAGACTAAAGCCATAGGAAAAATTACTACTAAAGAAAGAACAACATTTAAAACACTATAAGTAGCTCCTAAAATCATTCCGACAGTAAAACATATTAAAATCTGTAAAAGTGCAAATGGTATATAAGGCACGAAATATGCCAATATAAAATCAATAGGCTTTAAGGGAGTAGTAAGAAGTCTTAATAAAAATGCACTTTGCCGATCTTTCGATAATAGCACAGCTGAAAACATGATAAGAAAGGCAAAACTAAAAATAGTTATAGCTGGTGTCAGCATATTTGGAGTAAATATATCTAAAGGTACATTTTTTCCAATCAAAACAAAAAGCACTAGTAATCCTACTGGCATTAATAATCCTAATATAATTGAAACAGGCTCACGATATAGTTCTTTAAAATTTCTACTTGCCAAACTAACAAATCTCATTTATTTACCCTCTCACCTGTAAGCTCAAAAAAAACATCGTCCAAGGAAGGTTCTTTCATAGATATACCTTCAATTTTCACTTCATTTAAACGTAAATAATCAACTATTTTATCTACATTTAATTTTATAGCCTTTATTTCAATTTTATTAGCCTTAAAAACCACATCAGAATACATTTCCTTTATTCCTTTAACAATATCATCAGAAATGTTTTTTGTCTTAATAACTATGCTTTTCATAGGCTTAATATTGTTCTTAAGTTCATCTGGTGTATCTATAGCGATTATTTTACCTTCCTTTAGTATTGCAATTCTATCAGCAAGGGCATCAGCTTCTTCTAAATAATGTGTAGTTAGAACTATAGTTTTTTCCCCTTTTAATCCCTCTATTTTCTCCCACATTGTTTTTCTTGCCTGTGGATCTAAACCTAGTGTGGGTTCATCTAAAAATAAAATCTGTGGATCTGACATCATTGCCATTGCTATGCTTAGCCTACGCTTCATACCTCCAGAATACTTTTTAACTTGCTCTTTTTCTCTGCCTGGTAAATCTAATAAATCAAGGAGTTCACAAGCCCTTTTTTCTATCTCTTCCTTGCCTAATCCATATATACCGCCCATTAATTTTAGATTTTCCCATGCATTTAAATGGCCTGCAACTGCTGTTTCTTGAGGTGAAACATCAATTATTTCTTTAATTAACTGAGGGTTTTCTTTTATATCATAACCCATAATTTTTGCAGTTCCTTCAGTAGGTAGTAAAAGGCAGGAGAGAATTTTTATGGTAGTGGTCTTACCTGCACCATTTGGACCAAGTATCGAAAACAACTCTCCTTTTTTTATTTCTAAATTTATACTATCCACTGCAACAAAATCTCCATATCTTTTCGAAAGATTAATGGTTTGAATAGCATTATACTCACAATCTCCTTTTTCTTTGTCAAAAACTTTATTCATTGTCACACATCCCTTCTCTAATTTACTTTCCCCATCATTTAATATACTCATACTTTTTTTAAAAATTTAAATCAAATAAAAAAAGACTGAATTTGCTTATTCAGACCATGTATTTAGGGGACGGGGTTGCTGACATTCTAGGCTATATTCTTTTCATTCTTCTTACTTTAATTATATCTCCACATTATATTATCTCTTATCTCAAAATTTATGTGTTTTCAATAACCTAGTCCCATTGTTATTATAATTTTTTCTCCTTTTTAAATTTTTAATCAAATCATTATATTTAATAAACTGTGAATTCATCTTTGATTATCTTTTTAATATCTTTTTTCAGTAATTTTTCTGCAAAGGATGCCTCTAATGCCGTGTACACAATTTGTTGTAAATCTTTTTGGGTGAATTTAAAATAGTCCGCTAAAAGTTGATATTCTTTTGTTATATTAGTATTAGAGACAGTACAGTTGTCTGTGTTAATGGTTATGGGAACACCCATATCGTATAACCTTCTTAAGGGATGATCATGTAAAGAGTTAACTGCTTTTGTTTGCACATTACTTGTAGGACATATTTCCAATGTTATATTTTTTTCTTTGACTATATTAATTAAATCATAGTCTTCAATTAAAGATATGCCGTGACCTATTCTTTTTGCACCTAATAACTCTATTGCATCTCTAATGCTTTCTGGCCCTGCTGCTTCTCCTGCGTGTATGGTAATTGGCAGTTTATAATCTTGTGCTCTTTCAAATATTCTTTTGTAATTCCTTTGAGGATATTTGTTTTCATCACCTGCTAAGTCAACACCTACAACTCCTTTTCCAAGAAAGTGGTTAGCTTGTTCTATAATTTCAATATTTTTTTCTATATTATCGTTTCTTAAGCATACCAATATTGCTCTTGCTATTGTTCCAAACTCATTTTCACCTTTTTTCAAGCCCAAGAGTACATATTTTATTATTTCTTCGATGCTAAGACCATCATTTACATGTAACCAAGGTGCAAATCTAACCTCTAGATATTTAACGTTATGACTACTGGTATCTTTTACTGCATGATATGCTGTTTTTTCCAAGGCATAATCTGTTTGCATGTGTTTAGTAATTAATTGAAACTTTTTTAAATACTCCCTTAAACTTTTGCAATTACTATCAACTTGAACTAATGATTTTATTTCGTCTACAGACACCGAGTCATTGCTTTCATTCATAAATTCAGCTAATAACTCTAAATTAATACTACCGTCTAAATGATAGTGCAACTCAACTTTTGGAATTGATTTCATATCCATATTTCAAATCTTCTCCTAAAATATAAATTTATTGTAGAAGTAACCCCGACATATATAATAAACTAATATGCCGAGGTTATATTCACTTAAATAATATTATGGTTTAACGGCATCTCTTATGACATTCATTTCTTCGGCAGTTAATCCATAAGCAGTTCCCACTTTTATTTCACCTTTTGCCAGCTTGTCTTCTAATTCATCAATTATGGCTCTGTCACTTTCACTTAATTGCTCATAGTACACATTCTTTGCTAAACCAACAGCTCCTTCTGCCAAACCAACTTTAACATTTACACCATACTCAAGGCTTCCATCTAAGTGTTTTTCAACAGCATCTAACATTGCATAATCAATCTTCTTTATTGCCGAAGTTAAAATATGAGGGGATTTATCGGGGTCTGTCTCTTCAAACATAACAGCTTGGTCAGAGTCAACACCTATGGCATATTTATTTTGTTCTTTAGCGGCATCAAGTAACCCTAAACCTGTTCCTCCTGCCACATTAAAACTAATATCCACACCACTGTTATATTGTAATATACCTAATTCTTTACCTTTAGGAGGATCTGTGAAAACTCCTGCATAGGAAACCATTACCTTAATATCAGGATTTATATATTGTGCCCCTTCAATATACCCTATAAGGAAATCGTTTATTCCAGGGATATCCATTCCACCTAAAAATCCTATTAAAGCATCCTCGTTTGCAAGTTCCATATCTGACTCTGTTACCAAAGCTGCAACAGCACCTGCAAGGAACGATAATTCATTTGCTTTATATTCCATAGAATATAAGTTTGGAGCAGCATCACTCATATTACTGTCAAAATTTATAAACTTCTGGTCAGGATACCTTAATGAATAATTATAAAGCATTTCACTTGTATCGCTTCCAGAGAAGATTATATCCCAATCTCCTTCTACTGCATCCATGAAATTAGGCTCCCATTTTGTGAAATCACCTGTCATTTCAACCACTCTAACAGTGGCACCATACTGTTCTTCAATCATCTTTAAACCATTATATGCACTATCAAAGAATGATTTATCTCCTAAAACACCGGGTATCAACAATATGGCACTTAAATTTTCCTCTGGAGTTTCATCTCCTGTTTGTGTTGGCTTCGAGTCCCCATTAATAGATGTACACCCTGTTAAAATTATAATTGATACAAGTAATAGTAAGGCTAAAAATTTAACTTTCTTCATTTTTCACTCCCCCTATATATTTTTCTTATTTATATTACGTGATAAATTATCACTATAAGAAACTACTTTGCTACAACTTCTTTATCTAAGTTTTCAAATGCGTTAAGTAAGTTCTTAACGAACTTTTCTCTATCAACATCAAGTAACACTTTGACATTTGGCTTCTTGTCTGTAACATATCTGGTATCTGCCAGTGTTTGACCTCTTGCCTCACAGCTGGACACTACTATATCAACAGGGTACATCTTATATTCAAACAATTCGGGATTTAATAACCACATGACAGTACATGCATCGTGAATAGCACTTCCCTTAAATCCATACTTTTCAGCATATTGGTTGTAAAACACCAGTAAATCATATACAAATTTTGATATCTTACCACCTTTCTTTAAAGGTGTGAATTCTTCTTTTGTTATATAAGCCTTATTTGTAACGTCCAAACCACTCATTGTTATTGGGATACCTGAATTGAAAACAACTTTAGCTGCTTCGGGGTCAACATAAATATTAAATTCCGATGCAGAGGTTGCATTACCGATAAATATCCCTCCACCCATTAAAGATATTTCTTCAATTTTTTCTACAATGTCTGGATAGGCTCTTATTAACAATGCAATGTTTGTCAGCGGTCCTATTGCAACAATAGTTACTTTTTCCCTTGACTGCCTTATCAAATTTGCCATATACTCTACGGAAAATGTAGATATTACATCTATTTTGGGTTCAGGTAAAACAGGACCATCCATACCTGTATGTCCATGAGGAGGATTTTCCTCAATTTCTAGTTCTCTGATTAATGGTTTAACAGAACCCTTTGCAACTGGAGTATCAATATTTAATAATTCCACTATCTTTAAAGCATTTTTAGTTATTTTTTCAGATGTATGATTACCTGCAACAGTAGAAATAAGTTCTGTCTTAAGTTTCTCTTTATTAGCTACAGCCAAGCATATTGCTATTGCATCATCATGGCCGGGGTCGCAATCAATTATTATTTTTCTCATTAGCTTTCACTTTCCTTACTTTTGTTGTTTTAGTTATTGCAAATATACATAACCCCAACACCGTTACTACATTAGGTATTATTGTAATTAATTCGGAGGGTATATTTAGCCCTTGAAGAGAATTAGCAAAGGCTTGTGCAAAACCAAATATTAATGCTGTTATTGTAGTTCCAATAGTATTACCACCACCCATAGCCTCTGCTGCAAGTGCAATCCATCCTCTGCCTGCCGACATATCCCTCGAAAACCAAGAAACGTAACCCATTGACAAAAATGCACCGCCAAATCCTGCAAACATACCACTTAGTCCAAGGGCAATATATCTTACTTTTTTAACATTTATACCCACAGATTCTGCGGCATGATAATTTTCTCCAACAGAACGTATCTTTGTTCCCATAGGTGTTTTGTTTAACATGAGATACACAGCCACAACAGATAAAATGGCGATATATGTTATTAAGTTATGACCTGATATTATCTCTCCTATAATTGGAATATCCTTTATAATGGGAATATTTATATTCGGTACAACTTTACTTGCCAGCGAAGAGGATGTTCCCTTTTCTCCTGTTAAAACATACAAAAGAAATACAGAGCCTCCGCTTGCAAACAGGTTTACAGCAATACCCCCTAAAATAATATTTGACTTCATTTCCAATACAAAATATCCAAGAATTAAGGCTATGAGTATTCCTGCACAAACTGCGGCAAACAAACCTATAAATGCACTTTGGGTTTGGGCACTTATAACGACGCCTGTAATGGCAGCCATAAGCATAATTCCTTCTAAACCTATATTTACAACCCCTGCTCTGTCGGACACAATTGCACCTAAAGCGGCTAATAATATGGGAGTGGTTACCCTAACAACTGAAAATATAAAATCTGTAGCAAAAATAATTTCCCATATATTTCCCATATTATTTCGCCTCCTTCACCAATTGTTTTTCTCGCCATTTAGCCAAAAACCTTTCAGCAGATATTAATAGTATGATAATAGCCTGTATTATTGCTATCATCTCCGAAGGGACTTCTGTACTTCTCGCCATTATATCTGCACCAATTCTCAAATATGCTAAAAACAATGCCGCTAATAGTGCCTTTAGCGGATGGTCTTTTCCTAATAGTGCAACTAAAGCACCATCAAACCCTAAACCCGGTAATGCACCCCATCTAAATCTATCGTACATCCCCAATACCTCAACTGCACCACCCATTCCTGCTATAAAGCCTGCAATTAAATGGGTATAAACAATTACCGAAAAAGTTTTAATTCCCATATAGTATGCAAACCTATTATTCGCCCCTGTCATTCTTAAAGCATAGCCCCACTTTGTTTTGAACATAAATACATAGGATAGCAAGGCGACAATAAGGACAAGTATTAATCCATAGTGTATTCTTGTTCCTGCCACTAAGTTTCCCAAAGCCAGTTTTCCGGGTTCTACAAACCTATAAGAAGCAACCAAAGACTGGTCCGTATCTCTGAGGTAATTGTTTAATATATAAAAACCTATTCCAAAGAAAATACTATTAAACATTAACGAAACAACAAGTTCATTGATATTCCATTTAGCTTTTAATATTCCGGGTATTCCCCCTAACAGCATACCTACAACGGAGGCAACTCCAATGGCAACAACAGCTTGCAAAATACCATAGCCCTTAAGCTTTATAGCAATTACAGTTGCAATAATACCACAAATATATAAAATACCTTCTGCACCAAGATTAAACAGTTTTGCTCTAAATAAAAAAGCTGTCGCAACACCTGTAAACGCCAGAGGAATGAACAACTCAATTACATTACCCAAATACCTTGTAGCTTTTAATGGTCCTACGAGTAGTATAGTCATAGTTCCGATAGGGTCATCACTAACTAAAAGGATAACTATAAATGCAATTATTAACGCAATTATTATTGCCACAGCAGTTCTAATGGGCTCAAATATTTTATAGTTATTCATTAAAAGCCCTCCTTATGTTTTTAGGGGAGTGTTTTTCTAACCCTAACATATACATACCTAATTCTTCTTCACTAACTTTAGCCTTGTCATCAAAATAAGCAACAATTTCTCCTTCGTACATTACGATTATATTGTCACATAACTCAAGTATTTCATTTAAGTCTGCTGAGATTAATAAAATTGCTAAACCTTCATCTCTCATTTCCAATAATTGATGATGAATAAATTCAATGGAACCAACGTCTACACCTCTTGTAGGCTGCTCTGCTATTAGAAGCTGTAAATCAACAGAACATTCCCTGGCAACTACAACTTTTTGTATATTTCCTCCTGATAAATCTATTATCTTTTGCAATGCATTGGAACACTTTACAACATACTTTTCTATCAGTTCACCAGTTTTAGTTTTCATTTTATTTCCAGCTAATAATCCTTTGTTTGTAAATTCATCTTCTAAAATTCTATTAGCTAAAATATTATCAGCAATACTCCCATCTCCTGCAATACCTGTGGTCATTCTGTCTTCAGGTATATAGGATAATCCATTAGCACGCAATTCAGATATACTCATGTTATTTATGAGGGTATCATTTAATCTAATTTCTCCTTTTTGAGTATCCATAAGTCTTGTTATAAGCTTAACCAGTTCATTTTGCCCATTTCCTTCAACTCCAGCAATACCCAATATTTCTCCTTTTTTAACAGAAAAACTGATTTTATCAAGTATTTTTTTATTGTCATTTTCATATTCTATATCTTTTACTGTAAGTATGTTTTCACCATATTTAGGAGGGTTCTTATCATACTTTAATATTATATCCCTGCCTACCATTAGTTTGGATATTTCTCTTTCGGTAATATCAAAAGTGTTATATGTTCCCTCAAACTTTCCCTGTCTTATAACGGAAACCTTATCACTTATTTCTTTAACTTCCTTTAACTTGTGAGAAATAAAAATAATAGTGTGTCCTTCCTCTTTAAGTAGTTGCAACTTAGAAAACAATTCCACCGTTTCTTGTGATGTCAATACAGCAGTAGGTTCATCAAGGATTAATATCTTAGCACCCCTGTATAGGGCCTTTAATATTTCTACCTTCTGTTTCATTCCCACCGTTAAGTCCCTTATTTTAACTGTAGGTTCTACGTAGAGATTATATTTTTCTGATAACTGTTTTGTTACCTCCATTGCTTTGTTGTTATCGATAAATACTCCCTTTTTTGGTTCTTCTCCCAAAAGAAGATTTTGCATAACAGTAAATGATGGAACCAACATAAAATGCTGATGTACCATACCTATACCCAAATCAATAGCTTTTTGGGGATTATCAATTTTAATAGGTTCACCCCTTAAACGTATTTCCCCTAAACTCGGCTGCTCCATACCGAAAATCATCTTTACAAGAGTAGATTTTCCTGCACCGTTTTCTCCTACAATAGCATGGATTTCTCCTTCGTGAATATCCATTGTTATACCTTTATTTGCAACAACACCATTAGGATATATTTTAGTAATATCTTTTAAGGATAACAAACAATTACTCATGACTTTCTTCCTCTCTAGATTATTTTCTACATAATAATCTTAATTAGAAGCTATGAATTAGTAAAATAAGCTTGTACAATAAAAATTCTATTTTAAACATTTGTTGAGTTTCTGTGAATTAACTTCACATCAAATAAATATTCTTTCTCTATAGGTGCTTTATTTTGTATTTGCTCTGAAAGTAAATCAACTGCTTTTTCTCCCATCGCTGCAATAGATTGTCCTACTGTGGTTAATGTTGGTATGGTTTTACGACTGTAAAAAATATCATCATATCCTATTATTTCAATATCTTTTGGTATGTTTACCCCTCCGTAATAACATTCATTTAATACGGAAATAGCCAAGTCATCATTCCAAACAAAAACAAACTCATATGCCTTTAATTTTTCAGCTATTCCTTCAACGTCTTCTCCATACATTCCTTCGTGAATATCAACGGAGATATTAAATTTACTTAATCTGTCTTTAAAGCCTAAAAAACGATTTGCAGCAGATTCAATATTGTCAGGGCCTTTAATGTGTAATATTCTTTTAAACTTTTTTTCTAAGACGTAATCAGCTACAATCCGTCCTCCTTTATAGTAATCGGAGGATAAATGTATAATATCAGGTGATATCTGTTTCTCTAAGGAAACTACTGGTATACCACAGTTTATATATTCTTTGACACAACTTGCATTTGCAACTATAATACCGTCTACTCTATGTCGACACATAGAATCAATTATATCTAATTCACTCTGTTTTAAAAACTCTGTATTACTTAATATAATTCTGTAACCCAATTCTTTTGCTCTGTTTTCTATTCCTATTGCCAATTCAGGATAAAAGGGGTTAGCCAAGCTTGGAATAATAAGACCAATCATATTTGAACTCTTAGTAAAGATCGCTCTAGCTAAGCCGTTTGGAGTGTAGTTTAATTCATCAATAGCTAATTGTATCTTTTCTCCAACACTTTTGCTAACATACCCTTTACTATTTATATATCTTGATACCGTTGCTATTCCAACTCCAGCTTTCTTTGCAACATCTCTTATGTTTGCCATCTTAAACTCCTTTATAAAATAATGTGGAACATGTTTCATATATGATAACATGTACTCTATATATTGTCAATAGCAGTGCTTGGCTTTGGTGTTTTTAATTTGTGATAATGTGACTTTAAATATAAAGAAGGATGATTGCATTTTTGCAGAATTATTTGTAGATGTGAAGATGTATTTGGAAGATAGGAGGACTGATATTTTATATTTCTTCTTATTTTTCTTACTTTATTGTATTTCTTGATATATTATTTAAAAATTTATATATTGTCAACGACCCCGTCCCCTCGGTACATATTCTTCCAGTATTATCATTGTCATTGCCTTACTTCCTTTCTTGATTCTGGGCAAAACAAAAAGACCAACACAGGATTTTCCCCATGTTGGTCTCATGTGTGTTTATTTACTTTTTTTAGACTTTTTTCTATCTAATGTTTAGATTTATACTCACCTGTGATTCAGAGTCCCTTTTATGGTTTTTCTGTTGGGGTTAGGTACATGTCTCACCTAACTGACTACAGAATTTAGTTTATGTAGTCAGTATTCCACCACTGAAAAGACTAGCAGGTTATGAAAAGACTTAATTGTCTCTTCATCACCTTGTTTAACGTTGTTTTGTAATGAGTTTCAGTTAAATTATGCAGTGAAACTTATAACTAAATCAAAGTCTTGAGTCATGTAATTCAATATGAGTGGCTTTAATTGTTACAAAATCTCCAATTTCTAATAATGGCATTCCTTCTGTATCAACACATATAATACTTTCTCCTAAACGTATTACCGTATATCCATCCTCCGATATAGATTCCAAGCATCCTTGTAAACATATTCTACCATCTATAGATTCGATTTTATAGTTCTTATCATTTGTCTCAACTATATCTTGCCCCCATACTAAGGTATCATTAATTTCTACCTCCACATTTTTTATAGAGTCTTTTTTAGGTGATTCACCTATCCACTCTGCATTCATCTTTCCATATTTATTTGCAACAACTACTTCATGTTCTGAAATAACTTCAATTATTTTTATTTCCATATTATCTCCTTATTAAAGGAAACCCTCCTTTTTATTTTCTTAATGGAACACGAATAATCGTATTATCTACATTCATTACATCATTAATTGGGTCATACGTCCATATCTCTTCATGATAATGAAACTTTGTAGACTTTGAATTCATTTCATGATTCCCAAATCTAATAGCTTCTTGTCCCATCAGATGAAACTATTCGGTCAAGGTCAGGCAATCCTGTACGCGGGTGTTTATTTGTATGCGGCTCAGGTCCTAAAAATTCATTCCATTTTTTCACTGCGTCTTCCGCTTTCACAGGTCTATTTCCATAAACTTCCTTATGATACCCTCTTCCAGGTATTTTTTTAGCTTTACTCCTCCCCTTAGGTGTAAAACTGTATCTAGAATTTAATGGTAGTAACAATTTTATTCCCTGTTACTACCATTTTATCATAATGTTATTTTTATTTTGTTATCTAAATGTAGAATTTAGTTTATGCAGTTAGTATTCCATCGCTAAAAATACTAAAAGGTGATGAAAAGACTTGATTGCCTCTTCATCACCTTGGCTAGCTATTGTTTTGTAGTGAGTTCTAACTAATTTATGCATTCACTCCATCGTTTAGCATTCATCTTCATAATTAGGGCATTTTCTACATATCTCTAACATTTCTTTATTAGTCATATTAAGTGTTTTCCTCAATTTTATTAAGTGTTCCTCTGTCTTCAACTTGTCTAATTCAGCAGTTATCTCTATGCACTCTGCTTCGTCTATATTTTCTTTCTTTAAAGGACAATACTCGTTGAATAGAAATTCCATTAATTAGCCTCCTTTAGAATCTGTTTAATCACATCGCCAAATTCATCTTTAAGCCATCCTGTAATTATCTCTCCTTCTTTATTTACTACTATACAAGCTTCATCCGAGATGTATCTAAATCTTTGTCCTTTCCACTGTGACAGAATAACCTTTGGATTCCTAAATGTATCCATGATAGTATCAGGTTTAAGTCCTCTTTCAATAACTCTATTCACAAAATGATGTGGGTCATTTTTATTTCCAGTAAATATTCCTTTAATTTTTGAAACTGGACTACTTTCAACAACTGTTCCAGCTCCTTTATAAAACTTGCCTATGTTAGCAGCTTTACCCGTCCCCTTAGTAAACAACTGTAAATCAATATCAAATAACTTTTTAGTACCTTTTCCTAAGTCATCAAGCTTCTTTCCTGCAAATTTAGCAATATCATCTGCGGTTTTTGATATTCCAGTAGCACCAGGAATAGCCATTCCTAATGCATCTAATCCTGCACCTAGGTAATCTCCTCTAGCCAGATTATCTGAAATAAACTGCATATCCATTTGTGTATCTGGTGAAGCTGTAACAGAAGCGATCCATATTGATATTATGGTTATAGGGTCATGCCCACTAGGGTCAACATACTTAATCGGATTATT
>JAKSBP010000077.1 GCA_022361035.1 Clostridia bacterium | reverse complement strand
GCTTTGGCGGCGCGATCGTGTTTGATTGCCATTCCATGCCCTCGGCGGGCGGGGCGCCTATGCGCGCCGGGGAGCGGCGTATAGATTTTGTACTTGGCGACCGTTTCGGGTCGTCCTGCGCCCCGTCGATCACGCTTCTCGCCGAACAAACGCTGGCTTCCATGGATTACGAGGTCGCGCGCAACACGCCTTACGCCGGAGGGTATGTGGCGTCCGCCTATGGCCGTCCAAAAGCCGGCGTTCACGTCCTTCAGATCGAGATTAACCGCGCGCTGTATCTCGATGAGCGCAAGATTGCGCGTAATGAGGGGTTTAACCGGCTGCGCAAGAATATGCTGATTTTGGTCGAAAAATTGGCAGCGTTGCGTTTAGAACACTTGTGGGCGCCGCAGGCGGCGGAGTAAGCTGCGGGATATACATAAAAAAAGCCGCGGGGCGCGCCCGCGGCCAAGTCATAGGGAGGAAACGCCCAAAAAATGGGCAGCAGCGTCAAGGACGCTACATATTGATATTAGACTTCTGGATGCTGCGGCGCAATAATTTTTTGCAGCGCAGCATCATTTTTTTTGTGTCAAGTTCAAAATCCACCCAAAAATCACCTTCTCCATTTCAGGGACGAGAATAATTGTAAATTCAAGGGCTTTGCATTACGCCTGCGTCGACACGCGTGGCTCCAGACGGATATCGGGTAACAAGAAATGCAGGATCAATCTTCGGCGCCGGAGAGAAAAAAGGGCGCTTTGCGGCGCATTGGGTCGGGCGTTGGCCGTCTGACAAAACCGAAGAAGCGTTTTGACATGCCGAACGGCGAGAGCGGCCTGAAAATCGTGATCGCCACCGATGCATGGAAACCGCAACTGAACGGGGTTGTGCGCACGCTGGACACGTTGGGCCGGATTTTGACCGATTTCGGCAATGAAGTGCTCTATATTACGCCGAACGAGTTCAAGTCCGTGCCGCTGCCGTCCTATCCGGAAATCAGGCTGTCGCTGATGCCGAACCGGAAGGTCGCCAAGACCATTAACGAGTTCAAGCCGGACGCGATTCATATCGCCACCGAGGGGCCGATCGGCCGCGCCGCGCGGCGGTTCTGCAAACGGCGCGGTTATCCGTTCACGACGAGTTTTCACACCCGCTTCGCCGAGTACGCCAAT